>NZ_JBSPFA010000022.1:0-57774 GCF_053848885.1 Amedibacillus sp. YH-ame10 | reverse complement strand
TCTAGGTTTTCATCACTTAAGATTTCTTCTAGTAATTCCATATTGCATACCTTCCTTTCTTTCGTCATGTATTACCGTGTATCATAGCACATTTGGCTAAACCTAACACTTTTGAGGTAATACTCGCAATTAAATCTTTTGTATACTTCTATACTGTAGTGTCCTTTGCTCATTACGCATTACCGTAACTTCATAGCTACTACTACACTTGCTGACTCCTTACTATTCGTTGTTACTACTATTTCGCTAGTAAGGCCTCCCGGGGTAAGGTCATACATCTTTCCTACCATGTACCTGCCACATTTACGCTCCAAGCATCTCTTTTCTTTCATAGTCTTTTGGATTTGTATTGTTTCGCATACTCGTCCTACTTGCCTCGCCTGATGTGATTCGTGTCCCTCAAGTCGGTATTTCGCCTAGGACTTCCTTCAGATTCCATCTCACGATGGACACCCTTGTCTTCGACTAGTGGTTAGCGACTAAACCTCCACAGTGGACTTTCACCACTTAGATGTATGCCATGCCCGGCACACGAAAAAAAGTAAACCAAAATGGTCTACTTCCTTATCTTATAATTTTGCTGCTGCAGCTTCATCCACAATTACTACAACATCTTTATGGTTCTGTAAAACGGATGCTGGACATGCTTCATCAACAGCTCCATTTACCATTGCCGCAACTGCGTCTGCTTTGTTAGCGCCACTTGCCACTAATAAAATTTTGTTTGCTTTCATGATTGTCGCAATACCCATTGTAATCGCATGAGTAGGTACTTTGTTCATATCATCTTCAAAGAAACGTGCATTGTCTTGACGTGTTTTCTCTGTTAATTCTACGATGTGAGTTTCTTCGCTGAATGGAGTTCCTGGTTCGTTAAAACCAATGTGACCATTCCCACCGATTCCTAATACTTGTACATCTACGCTTACATTTTCCATTGCTTTTTCGTATGCTTCACAATCTTCTTTTGTACTTCCAAATGGTACATGAATTTTATCTTCTGGAAGATTAATTCCATGGAATAAATTTTCATGCATGAATGTCCAATATGACTGTTCGTGATTACGATCGATTCCTACATATTCATCAAGATTGAAAGACTGACAAGCCGCATAGCTTGTTCCATTTTCTTTATGATCTTTGATCATGTTTTCATAAAGCCCAATAGGACTAGATCCTGTAGCCAACCCAAGAACTGCATCTTTCTTATTTGTAACAACTTCTTTCATTACATTGAATGCTTCTTTGCTTACTTCTTCGTAATTTTTTACTTTGATTACTTTCATTTCAAGTCTCCTCCTGCTATTACACGTACTTATTATACCTCTAATTCATAGGCATGTGAAGTCTTTTAAAGCTAGTTATTAGTAATTTTACAATTCTTAATGAATCATAATCGCGTGATATTCTTTGTATTTTTTAAAGCTAGAAAACTTCAATTGTATACGCAGTTGTAAATGTTTTATTAGGAGATAATATCATGGTACCTTCACGATGATAGAAATCTACATCTACTTTACTAAAATCTCCATGTCCATACCAAGGTTCAATACAAATAAATGGTGCCCCTTGTTTTGCGGTCCATATCGCGATGTATGGATATCCACTTAAGGATACATGCACACCATGTCCTTGTTTCCCTTCTAAAGTCATATAAGAACTCTTTGGGTGTTTATAGACAAGGGTCGCATACTTTTCAATTAAATCATAATCACAAGGAATCTCTTGTAGTTGTATTTTTTCTAATGTATACGGAGTTTCTTTTTTCGGGTCAAAGATCAATTGTTCAAAATCTTCAGGGCTTGAAAACTTTAACGTATAATCCTCAAAGTTTTCATCTCTGGTAAGAGGACAATTAAACCCTGGATGTAATCCAAAGGTAAATGGCATCTCTTGATCCCCTGTATTTGTAATGCGATACGTAATCGTTAAACGATTATCCTGTAAACGATAACTGATTTCATAATGAAATGGGAATGGATATTTTGCAAGCGTATCTTCATCACTACACAATTCCATAATGACTTCTTCGCCATCATCCTTAACACATGTTAAATCCAATCCACGAATCAATCCGTGATTATTCATCGCATATTCTTTTCCATCGATTTCATATGTTTTTGAGAATGTATTACCAATGATAGGAAATAAACTAGGATTCTTACCAGACCAGTTTGCTTCATCTCCTTGCCACATATATTGTATCCCTGTTTGTTTATCTGTAAAACTTTGAATTTCTCCACCTTTGTTCACAAAGGTAACTTCATAACGATCATTCTGTAATTTCATTTCATTGTCCTCCTTGAATTTCAGAATAAATGCAATTCTTCACAAATCTTATAAACGCCATCTTCATCAATATGTCCACAAACAATATCAGCAGCTTCTTTTGCCTTAGGATTTCCATTTCCCATCGCAATTCCAAGTCCCGCTTCTTGTAACATAATCACGTCATTTGCGCCATCACCAAAACATGCCACTTCTTCCATATCAATGCCCCAATGCTCACACAACTTTTTAACTCCTATACTCTTATCAATTCCATACGCTGTGATTTCAAATGTTCCACTGCTATGTTTTACAATGGCACAACGATCCAATTGTTGGCGTAGTTTCTTTTCTTGTTCATCATTTTCGATATACGCTAACATATTGAAAACATCTTCCCCTTCATATGTTTTGACTTTTGGTATATTTAAGTATAAACGAAAGAACTCATCTTCAATGCGCCATGTGCTTTTACGATCAAAATAATCTCCATTCATGGTCGAATAACGCATTGTAAATCCTTCTTCTTCAGAGAGCTTTACAAGTTTTTCTACTTGTAAGGGATGTATGGGGTGTTGATCAATGCAGGTATCTTTCGCAAGCACAAGTGCTCCCCCATCAAATATCTTCGCATCAAAGTCAAAAGAGCGAAAAAAGGATGGAAGATTATCAAGTTCGCAACGACAACGACTTGTCGCGACTGCGATTTTATATCCTTTTTCTTTCAACTTCGTTAGTGCTTGTTTTGTACTTTCTGGTAAATCATGATTTTGATGAGAATACATTGTAGAATCTACATCAAAAAAAATTGCCTTTATTTGTTTCATAGCGAACCCTCATTTCAAGTTCTATTATATCTTAAATCAAAGGGGTACACAAACAAAAAAGATGTCTTGGGGAAACATCTTCTTTGTATATTATCATTTATGAAAGGGAGAAAGTATGAAAAATTTTTGAGGGAGTATTTCATACATGCAAGTTGTTCTTTACTTGCACCTTTAGTATACGAAAATATTTCATTTTAAATATGTCGAAATTATGTTAGATTATGTGGATATGAGTTTATAAAAGAGCTGATTTCTCAGCTCTTCATCGTTCTTAAAATGCTTGTTTTCCTCTGATATAAGTCATCTCTACAGAATAATCATCATTCAAGACAACGATATCTGCATCATGTCCTGCGACAATCTTTCCTTTACGATCATCTACACCTAATAATCTTGCTGGATTTAAGGTACAAGAATTGATTGCATAATCCCATGGAATCATTGCTTTTTCTACCAATACTTGAAGACCCTGGTTCACTTTTAGCGTTGAACCTGCTAAGTTCTTTGTAGATGTAAGATGTGCACTTCCATCCGCATATAATTCAATTTCATTTCCACCGAATAATACTTTTGTCCCTACTGGTAATCCTTTTACCATTAAGGCATCTGTAATCATGATGGTATAGTCTCTTCCCTTCGCCATAAACAAATCATTTAATGCCGCAAGTTCTGAGTGATTTCCATCACAGATGACTTCTCCATACGTATCGCGAAAGCGCATTGCTGCTCCTACCAAACCTGGTTTACGGTGATGGAATGCAGTCATACCATTAAAGATATGTGTCATAGATTTTGCGCCATTCGCAATCCCCATGCTTGCTTCTTCATACGTAGCTGCAGAATGTCCCATACTAACTACAACACCATTGGCTGCACAATATTTTGTTAACGCAAAATCATCATCTTGTTCAGTTGCCATTGTAATAATTTTAATCAATCCATCCGCAGCATCTTGATAACGTTTGAATTGTTCGACACTTGGTTTTGCGATAAATTGTTCAGGTTGTGCTCCTTTGTATACCATATCAAGATATGGTCCTTCAAAGTGAATACCCAATATTTCTGCACCTTCATATCCATCTTTTACTACTTTTGCAACATTCTTCACAGCGTTTGTAAGTACTTCTTCACTTTGTGTAATAGTTGTTGGAAGAATACCCGTAACACCTTCTTCTGTAATATTTTTCATCCAGTTACGAAGCCCTTCTTCTGTTGCATCGTTTGTATCATATCCATAAGCACCATGTGTGTGAATATCAATGAACCCTGGTACTATTCTTCTGTTTCCATAATCTTTATCTGCTGGTTTTGTACCATACGCTAAGACGTTTTTAATCTTTCCGTCTTCGATTTCAACTTGTGCTTCTAAAAATTGTCCTAAAACCCAAACTCTCTTACTTTGTATAATCATCTAGAGTTCCTCCTTGTTTATTACTTTTATTATACTCCCCATACTCCTTTTTTTAAACGCAAATGCAAGTTTATTTTTAAATAAGATACGCTTTTCGTTAAAAAATGCAAAAGATGACAAATCAACACTATTATTTATCATAAAATTCACAGTACATTCTTGTTTTCAAATCCTTTCTTCAAGGCTCGTGAATTCCTTATCAAATAAGTGGACAAGTGAGGGTTATCATATTAAAATAATAGAAGAGGTGAGTTCATATGAGAAAAGCAATACAAATAAAAGAAAATATGTACTGGGTTGGTGTTCATGATTTTAACTGTCGTCATTTTCATGGAGATTTATTCCCTATATCAGAAGGTACTAGTTACAATGCCTATCTGATCGTGGATGAAGAAATAACCCTAATTGATACAGTAGAAGAAGAATTTTTTGATGTGATGATGGAACGTGTTCGCTCAGTTATTCAAGATAAGCCAATTGACAATGTGATTGTACAACATGCGGAACCAGATCACTCTGGTGGGTTTATGAAGCTAATGGAAGTTTACCCAAAGGCAAAGCCTTACGCAAGCAATGCTGGTGTTGGTATCATGTTAAAACAATACTTCAAAGATTATAACTATCACAAGGTAAAAAGTGGAGATACTTTATGCACTGGAAAGAATACGTTAACCTTTGTGGAAATGCCTATGATTCATTGGCCTGACAATATGTTAACCTATGTAAAGGAACAAAAGATTGCATTCTCTAACGATGCCTTTGGACAACATATCGCAAGCTTTGATATCTTCGATGATGCACATGGTGTATCAAAATGTATTGATAAAGCAAAAGATTATTATGCGAACATCGTTATGCCATATGGTACACAAGTCGCAGGTAAATTAAAACAGATACAAGATATGGGAATTGAAATTGATATGATTGCTCCAGCACATGGAATCATTTGGAGAACTTACGTAAAAGAACTCATGGAAGCTTATCAAGGATTTGCGACATTTCAATCCGTAGATAAAGCAGTGATTGTTTATGAGAGTGTTTGGAAACATACACAAATGATGGCCGAGGCTTTAGCAGAAGGATTGGGAAGAAATGGTGTATGCGTAAAAGTATTCAAATGCTCACAGACTTCTCCAGCCGTTATTATGAAAGAATTACTAGACGCAAAAGTAATCTTAGTAGGAAGTGGAAACTACAACAATACCATGGCTTCTAGTATTGCAGGATTCATGGAACGTTTGATTAGCTGTAAAGTAAAAGGTAAAAAAGCGCTAGGATTTGGTTCCTATGGTTGGTTTAACGGGATTACCAAACAAATAAATGAACGCATTGAAAAAGCTGGTATTCCATTACTTAACGATAAGATTCTTGCGCAAAACTATACACCGAGCGAAGAAGATTTGGATGCTCTTGTTGAAGCAGGAAAAGAAATTGCAGAAGAAATCAAGAAGATGTAAAGCTACGAAAAAAATCGTAGCTTTTTTTAACCCAATAATTGACCACCTAGTTTATTTATGTTAAAATAGACCACACAGTCAATTATTGGAGGTATATGATGAAACAAGCAGAAAAAAGCAAAGCAACATACGATAAAATATTGCACGCCGCAATCCTTGAGTTTGGAAGTAAAAGCTATGAAGGCGCTTCTTTAAATAATGTATGTAACGAGTACAATATATCAAAAGGACTCATCTATCATAACTTTAAAAATAAAGATGATCTTTACTTACAATGTACAAGTGCATGTTTTCAAAAACTAAGTGATTATTTATCTCGAATAGACACCAATATAAAAGATGTGAATACGTATCTAAAGAACTACCTAAATTTGCGTGTTCAGTTCTTTCATGAAAACCCTGCATATGGTCAATTCTTTTTCCACGCTATCTTACAACCACCAAAGCATTTGATCAATCAAATCAAAGATATACGAAAAGACTTTGATGCCTTCAATGTAATTCAATTCTCAAACATCTTACAACATGTCACTCTTCGTCAAGGAATCACACAAGAAGACTCCCTTATGTATTTTACCTACTTTCAAGATATGTTCCACAACGATTGGGGCAATAAAATATACGAAGGGGTTGATTTTGATACCCTCATGAAAGAACACGAAACAAAACTAGGAAAAATGATCGATATGTTATTATATGGAATCGTAAAGGAGAACACTACACATGAATCTACTCATCATTAGACTATTACTTTCTATCCTACTTGCCTTCTTTGTAGGAAAGCTTGTCTCAAAAATTAAACTCCCTGCTATTTTAGGATGGTTACTTACAGGAATGATGGTTGGTCCTCACGCTCTTTCCATCATCAACACCGATTTACTACAAACCTCATGGTATGAAACTCTTATTCATATATTAGAATGCAGTGTCGGATTATTAATTGGTACAGAATTGGTTTGGAAAAGAATTCGAATTATGGGGAAACAAATCATCATCACAACCCTTACACAATCCCTTGGTACTTTCTTCTTTGTAAGTCTAGTCTTTGCTATCGTATTCTACTTCACAAACATCCCGCTTTATTTAGCACTTATCTTTGGAGGTATTGCTTTAGCCACAGCACCAGCTCCTGCTTTATCCGTTGTTAGAGAATTTAAAACGGATGGACCTGTTACGAAGACACTCATTCCTATGGCCGCATTAGACGATATGGTTGGCGTGATTGTGTTCTTTACTGTGATTTCCGTTGTGGCAACACGCGTATCAGATCAAAACATTCCTATCTATATGATTGTCTTAACTGTTCTACTTCCTATCCTCATTGGGATACTTCCAGGATTTATTGCAGGTCGTTTACTAAAGAAAGATAACAACAACACTACTTCTCTTACGTACTTAATCTTGACCTTACTCTTATGTGCTGGAATTGGGTTTGTATGTAATGAATATTTGATGCCTAAACCTGTGTTAAATTTCATGTTGATGGGAATGTCATTTTCTACAACATTTGCTAACATGATTTCAGGAGAAAGATTAGATCAAATTATGGAAGCGTTCAATCCATTCTTGGGCTTCTCTATGATCATTGTTATTTTAAACTTAGGTGCTCCTTTGGATTATCACTTGATTTTTGGGGCAGGTTTATTTACCGCGATTTACATCCTATCAAGAGGTATAGGCAAATACGTTGGTGCTTACTTTGGCGCAAGTATTACCAACTCCCCTACCACCGTTAAGAAATATCTAGGATTTACTCTATTACCTCATTCTGGTGTATCTCTCGTCTTTACTGGTATTGCGGTATCAGTACTTAGTGTACCTGCATTTGAAAGCGCACAGATCGTGCAAGGAACGATTGCGGCAGCTGCCGTTATCAACGAAGTGATTGCGGTCATTATGGCAAAAAAAGGATTTGAATGGGCAGGAGAATTTCATGCCAAAGAAACAGAGTCATATGCAACAAACTTATGCGAATCAACATCAAGTTGATTCGTTTTTTTCTACTATTTATGTATTTTCCTTTTCATCATAAATAAAAGAGATACACTACCAATGTATAAACTATGGAGTATATCTCTTTCTTTGTTTTATTTTTTATTGAAATATTTGTCGATAAGTTTTTGCATATCGCCATTATCTTTCATTTCTTGAATTGCTTTGTTGAATTCTTCTTTTAAAGATGATCCTTGTTTGAATGCCATTGCATTTCCTTCTAGAGCAGCAAGTCCTTCGATTTTGAAATATTTGAATTCAGCATCTTTTGCGGAGAATTCTTGAGCAACTGCTTTTTCTACGATAGCAGCGTCGTTATTTCCTTTGTTGATTTCTGCGATGATAGATGCATAGTCTTTTTTCGCATCTACTTTTGAACCAACATTATCTTGGAAATATGTTGCGGCTTCAAATTGAACAGTACCACTTTGACATCCAATTGTTTTACCAGCTAAATCATCTTGTGTCTTAATTCCACTTGCTTCTTTGTATAACAAGTAGTTTTGTGAATCTTCTCCTGAATAGTATACATCAGAGAAGTCTACTGATTTTTTTCTTTCTTTTGATGGAGTGATACCAGCGATGGCAATATCCGCTTTCCCTGTTTTGATAGATGGAATGATAGAATCAAAGTCAACGTCTTTGATTTCGATTTCATATCCAGCAATTTTAGCAGCTTGGTTCATCACATCAATATCAAAACCATATAAGTTTCCTTCTTTATCCAATTCTTCATATGGAGGGTAACCTGAGTTTGTTAATACCACCAATTTGTCTTTTCCAGCTTCTTTTTCTGTGTCACTAGATCCACATCCCGTAACTAATAAACCTGCAATTAAAGCAATTCCTAATAATTTTTTCATCTTTCTTTCCTCCTGTTTTTATTAAATCATGTTTGATAAGAATTCTTTTGCTCTTCTCGTCTTTGGATTTTCAAAGAATTCTTCTGCTTTACTACATTCTTCAATGTTTCCCTTATCCATGTATATTACATAGTCTGCCACATGTTTTGCGAAATTCATTTCATGGGTAACTACGATCATGGTCATTCCTGTATGATTCAAATCTTGTAGAACCTTTAATACTTCACTTGTCATCTCTGGATCTAAGGCACTTGTTGGTTCATCAAACAATAGTACTTCAGGTTCCATGGCAAGTGCTCTAGCGATGGCACAGCGTTGTTTCTCTCCTCCACTTAACTGATGGGGATATGCATCTATACGATGTCCTAAACCTACTTTCTCAAGTAAGGCAACGCCTTTTTTATCTGCTTCTTCTTTGTTTATGCCTTTTACTTTCTTTAACGCATACGTTACGTTATCTAATGCTTTCATATGTTCAAATAGATTGAAGTTTTGAAATACCATTCCAACCTTTTCACGTACTTGCGCAAGGTTTGTGGAAGGATCATTAATTTTAATATCATTGAAATATACACCACCACTGGTTGGCTCTTCTAATAAATTCAAACAACGGATTAATGTGGATTTACCTCCACCACTACTTCCTATAATCGCATAGGTTTTAGAATCTTCAAAAGTGAAATTGACATCAAAGAGTACTTTTACAGTTTCACTATATTCTTTATATAGATTTTCAACTCTAATCATATTTCAACTTCCTTTCTATAAGTTTTCCCATAAAGCTTAGTACCTTATTCATTAAGTAGTAAGCGATGAATACCACCAACATTGGTTCAAACATAGAGTAGAACTTACTGTTTACTGCATTGTTGTAGTACATCATATCGTGTAAACCAATGACACTTACAATTGCAGTTTCCTTGGTAAGCGTGATAAATTCATTCACGACTGCAGGAAGTACATTACGGAAAGCAAGTGGTAAGATGATATCTTTTGCGATATCTGTTTTACTAACACCCAACGCTTTCGCTGCCTCTATCTGCCCTTTGTCGATGTTCTCTACACCAGCACGGATAATTTCTGATAAGTATGCTCCTGAGTTTAAGGAGAAAATAACAAACGCACTTACAAATGCGGAAATATTTAATCCCGGAAATAAGCTTGGTAATCCAAAATAGAAGAACGCAAGTTGAACATAGACTGGAGTTCCTCGAAATATATCGATATAACCAGCAACGATCTTTTCAAACAGGAATCCCTTTTTTCGTAAAAATACAGTCGCAAGACCAATGCTTGTCCCTAACAATGCCGCAATCAACGATAATGCTAGAATCAAAGGCATTCCACTGATGATTAATTGCCAGTAATCTTTGATAATTTCAAAATTAAAGCTCATATGATTCCCTCCTTTATACTAAGTATATAAAACAAAACGCCCTTGTATTAACTACAAGGACGTAAATTTACGCGGTACCACCTTATTTCTGATAACATTGTTATCAGCTCTCAACCCATGTAACGTATGGTATACGAAATTGTCTCAGGTTATCCTTTGCCAATTTAACTCCCAGACACGTTCACTACTTCCATCCTATTGCCTTTTCACCATTTGGCAACTCTCTATAAGGGCATCCATAGTTACTACTTCTGTTCACTGTTTATGTACATTATTATACACACATGTAAGCAAATTGCAACCTATTTTTTTATTTTCATAAATTTTCAGTCTTGTAGGCAGTCAAAATATGGAGGTGATGTTCTAATACAAGAACTTCACAACGATAGTGTAACTTATGAAATATGTTCTTTAGTTTATCAATATGGGCAAAATATTCATCTTCTACCTCGATTTTTTCTTGTGGTGAACAAGTTTCCTTAAATACTTTTTCATCCTGTGCATCTTGAAACATAAAGTCACAGATGATAATCCTTCCATTGTTACATAAAACACGATCCATCTCTTGCACAGCTCTCACTTTTTCTTGGTCATTATTATGGTGAAATGCATAAGAAGAAACAACTGTAGAAAAGCTATTCTCTTTGAATGGAATGTTTCCATAGGTTCCTGTTCGTACAGGAATGTTTGGATATTTTCGTTTTGTAATCATAAGCATTTTAATGGATTGATCAATGCCTGTAATTGGTTGTTTCTTAGCAATTCTTTGCGCAAGATTACCTGTACCAATACCTATCTCTAATACATGTCCATTCTCTTCACAAACAACTTGTGCACATGTATCCAATACCTCTTCGTAATGCTCATAAAACTTTAATCCATCACCAACTGGTTTATGTACATCTTCATCATAATGTTCTGCCCATGTATCGAAATCCCATTCATCTTCCCAGGAGTGTAGGGTTTGAAGTTGATCTGCGGTATTTTGTAATAGGGTTGTAATGACTTCTTGTTGATGTTCATCGACTAACATTTCATCTAAACATTGGTTGATTCCCTCACGTATTACACTAAGTTCTTTGATTTGCTGATTCAATGCGGCTTGTTGATGAAAAAAGAGTTCCATTGGATTTTTACTTTCTTCACCATATAGCATTTCTTTTATTTGAGCGATCGAAAAATCCATTTTACGATACAAACGTATAATCATAAGAATATGATAGTCTTGGATATCATAATTACGATAACTATTATCATCGCGTTTTGGAGATAAAAGTCCTTTCTTTTCATAGAAGCGAAGTACGTTTTCCTCCATACCTGCCATCCTTGCTAATTCTTTTATTTTCATATAAACCACCTCCATATGTAGTATAAACCCTCGTCTTAGATGAAGGTCAATACATAAAGTGGAAATTCATTTTTGACACCTTTCAAGAGTATGCCACATTTACTACAGTTAGATGTGTCTATCTGTGTTTCATCTTTTCCTGATTTAACCAATGATAAAATCTATGCAGTTCGCAAACTTGTTAATTTTATATGGTTATTACCGATTCCCATTAGTTCCTGATCATGAGTAACAATAATAATCGTTTTCCCCATCTGTTGTAGTTCTTTTAATAAAGAAACTACTAACATCTTATTTTCAGCATCCAGACTACCAGTAGGCTCATCTGCTAATACCAACTCACAAGGTTTCAATAATAAACGCGCAATGGCAACTCTCTGCTGTTCTCCTCCACTACACTTATATATTTTCTTTTTTTCATAGTCCTTAAGTCCAACACGTGCTAATGCTTCACCTATAACCGCCTTTTTATCAATTCCTTTTAAATTTTCCATCGCTAGCAATAAATTATATTCCACTGTTTCATCTTCAACTAAGGCGAAGTTTTGAAAAAGGTAACCAAGTTTTTCCGTAAGCATTTTTTCTGCCTTTTTACTAAAAGGTTTTATTCCCGATATTCCAAACAATGTAATATCTCCCTTATCTGGTTTATCTAACAAACCTAGCATATTCAAAAGCGTTGATTTCCCACAACCACTAGGACCATTGATAATAGTGATTGTACCTTCTTCTATTTCTAAATTAAAATCTTCAAAAACTTTTACATCATTGAATGACTTACTTAATCGGCTCACTTTAACAACGTTCATCATCATTCTCCTTTCAAAACGTTTACAATACCGTTTTTCTGAAATTTATAGATTCTATAAAGTGCGATTCCTAACTCTACAACTCCAAAGAATAAAACATAAGCAATTACATGTAGAAGGTTCAAATGCAACCATACGAAGGAAAGCATCACTGGAACAAGATAGATTGAGGCATTTAACAAAAGGAATTTCCCATATCTTTGAAAGAAACTTCTACCATATAAATATCGCAATGATAATTGTTTTTTGTTTTCTTCAAAATACAAGGATAGTGTAAGATACGTAAATGCAATATAAGTTGATAAATAAACAGTTACCAACAATGCTCCTTGTAAAATCTGGTATTGGTAGTCACTTAGAGTAGTCGCCAAAGGAATTGCATTGTCTGAGAAAAACACTCTTCCATTCATATCTGTTTTCTTTAATTCATTTTGAAATAAGGTCATAGATTCACCCAGAGGAACATAATTATCCCAAGAACCAATCGTATCAAAAGAATCAAAGTCATCAGGCATTAAAACAATGATTGGATTCTTTAACGATGTCAAAAACCCAGATGCGTTATGTGGATACATTGTCTTTGGATCTTTAATTTTAACAACAACTCCTCCGTAATCATTTAAACCAAAGATATCAGCTTTATCATAACTACAAGTTTCTGGTATAAAGTATGTATATTTTTTTCCATAATCGTTTATGCTGATTCCTTTGCCATCAGTATCATATAATTCGTACTCTTTCAAATAATTTTTGTTTACAGTTATAAATGGATATATAGGTTTATCTGTTGTCTTTATTTCCATTTCATTTTGTAATTGATAGGTCGCAAAATCTTCGTATATTGCGCCATGTTTTGTGCCTAATTCATAAAGTGTTCGCTGATTTGCGATTGCATGTTCTCCATAATCTAAGGATGTCATGAATGCATATTTTTCTATTTCAGATTTTCTTTGTATGAATTCAATATAATCATAACTATCACTCAATACAGAGGGTATCATGCTTAAGAATGGTCCAATAATAAAGCAAGTCATAATCGCCTTTAATATCAAATTAACATCGACGATAATTTGATTAGACTTTTTACTTTTCAAGATCGTTGATATCGTATATCTTTGTATCATGATACGCGCGATAATATAGGATAAAACATTCGCCAGTATAAAAATAATGTAGTAGTAGAATAAAATTCGAACTAAATTTTCATTTATTAGACGTACAGATCCACAGAAGAAATAAAATAAGACGATTTGTATGATTGCATATAAAATTATACAAAACATAAGTGTATTCATGAACATCTTTCTTGTAATCTTAGAAGTCTTACTTCCCATCAAATAACGAATGCCTATTTCTTTTCTACTCCGCGAAATATAGCAAAAAATCAATAGCATAAATAAGACGAAAATAATTAGAATCAACGCATACAGAACACTTTGATTGTTGTCAGTTTCAAATGGCATAACTTCAGATGCAGGTGGTAATGCATCAATATTAGGAACATATTGTGATAATGGAGAATTAGCAATTAACTCCTTTACACTTTCTGGATTTTCACATAGTATCCCAATTCCCAATGACTCTTCATTGCTAAATTTTTGGATGTATTGTTCCATTTGATAAATCCGAACAACTTCTTTTTTTCTTGTATTATTAAACATTTTATCTATATAATCATAATAATTATATGCTTTCGTATCGTATCTATCCGTAGAAATATATTTGTTTGTATCTTTTGAAAAATCTATTTTTTCATTACTAATCATTGACAATTTTTTCAATATATCTTTATCTTTGGAAAAAATGTACGTTTCGGTATTTGTTACAAATTCTTCCGTAAATATTTTACTAGTAACCAATGTAAGATTATTTTCTCTAGCAAACTCAATCATTGTAGTAATGAATTCTTCTCTATTTTGAGGTGAATCAACATTTTGAGGCAATCCAAGTATATATGGCTTTGTTGTGATAACAGTTCCTATCTTATAATTTATCATTTGTATGTTAGCTTTATTGATATAGCTCTCAGATGAAAAATTGTTATAAAATATTAGCATAGATAAGATAATCGTAATAATATATAATAGTTTTTTCATATTTTCCTCCTATGTATATGTCATTCATCTATACATAAAGCATATCTTATAATAGTTTTTGCGTTATGAGAGCAAGTAATTCATTACTGTGTGTTGTTTGAATAAAGAATGTTTATCTTATATTTCCATAATGTAAGTCAAATCATTAATCAGATTATAAAATCTTCGAACCTATAATATCATGAAATGATTTATTTCATCGACCAGTATGTCATTCTCCTTTCAAAACGTATGCAATACCGTTTTTCTGAAATTTATAGATTCTATAAAGTGCGATTCCTAACTCTACAACTCCAAAGAATAAAACATAAGCAATTACATGTAGAAGGTTCAAATGCAACCATACGAAGGAAAGCATCACTGGAACAAGATAGATTGAGGCATTTAACAAAAGGAATTTCCCATATCTTTGAAAGAAACTTCTACCATATAAATACCGCAATGATAATTGTTTTTTGTTTTCTTCAAAATACAAGGATAGTGTAAGATACGTAAATGCAATATAAGTTGATAAATAAACAGTTACCAACAATGCTCCTTGTAAAATCTGGTATTGGTAGTCACTTAGAGTAGTCGCCAAAGGAATTGCATTGTCTGAGAAAAACACTCTTCCATTCATATCTGTTTTCTTTAATTCATTTTGAAATAAGGTCATAGATTCACCCAGAGGAATATAAAATTTCCATGATCCAAAACTACTGAAATATTTTGGTTTATCCGGTAACAAAAGAATAATTTGATGATCGATGGATCCCCATAGACCTAAAGCAGCATGTGAGTACATAGTTGGTGGATTTTTTATTTTAACAACGACCCCGCCATAATCATTCAAACCTTTGATATCAGCTTTATCATAATCACAGGTTTCAGGAATGAAGTATGTATACTTCTCACCATAATCATTGATATCAATTTTTTCTCCATTCACATTGTATATTTGATAATCCTTCAGATAATTTTTGTTCACTGTAATATGCGGGTAAATAACTTCATTAGTTTCATTGTCTCCTACATTAGATACCATTAGATAGGTATCAAAGTCTTCATAAATTGCCCCATATGCATTGCCAATTTCATATAACATTCGTTCGTTTTCTCTTATGTTACCTCCATTATCCATAGAAGACATAGTTGCATATTTCTCAATTTCAGATTTATTCTGAACTAATGTAAGATACATGGAACCTTTACCTAACACAAAAGGCATCACACTCAAGAATGGCCCAATGATAAAACAGGTCATAATCGCCTTTAATATCAAATTAACATCGACGATAATTTGATTAGACTTTTTACTTTTCAAGATCGTTGATATCGTATATCTCTGTATCATGATACGCGCGATAATATAGGATAAAACATTCGCCAGTATAAAAATGATATAGTAGTAGAATAAAATTCGAACTAAATTTTCATTTACTAGACGTACAGATCCACAGAAGAAATAAAATAAGACGATTTGTATGATTGCATATAAAATTATACAAAACATAAGTGTTTTCATGAACATCTTTCTTGTAATCTTAGAAGTCTTACTTCCCATCAAATAACGAATGCCAATTTCTTTTCTACTCCTCGAAATATAGCAAAAAATCAACAACATAAATAAGACGAAAATAATTAGAATCAACGCATACAGAACACTTTGATTGTTGTCAGTTTCAAATGGCATAACTTCAGATGCAGGTGGTAATGCATCAATATTAGGAACATATTGTGATATTGAAGAATTAGGAATTAACTCCTTTACACTTTCTGGATTTTCACATAGTATTCCAATACCAAAATTTTCTTTGTCAATAAACTTGTCAATATATTGTTCCATCTGATAGATACGAACAATCTCCTTCTTTTCACTTTCTTTAAATGCCTTATCTATAAAGTCATAGTGATTCATGGCATTCTCATCATACATATCAGTGCTTATATAATGATTTGAATTTCTTGAAAAATCTATAGTATTTGTTTTCTCTAAAGGAATATTTTTGAGAATGCTTTCATTTTGTGAGTAAAGATACACTTCCTTCGCAGTGATAAAATTCTGTGTTATATCTTCACTACTTATCAATATTAAATCATGTTCCTTAGCAAATTCAAGAAAACTTTGAATGATATTTTCTCTACTCTGTGAAGATATTGGATTTTGAGGGAAGCCAAGGATATAGGGCTTTTTTGAGATAGTAGTTCCTATGCTATAATTCAATGATTGAATCTCTGTTTTGTTCACAAAACTCTCTGCTGAAAAACTGTTATAAAACACTAGCATCGATAATATAACAGTAATTATATATAGTAATTTTTTCATATACTCCCCTCCTTAATGAATTCCAACTCTTTTACCTTTTGAATGTTAATTACTAAATAATCATTTGCTATAAAAAATGGATAATAGGCAAATTCTAAGTCGAATTTGCCTACTACAGCATATATCAGTAAATATAAGCATCACCAAAGCTATGTTGATGATTAGAACCCAAATAACCTGAATTGTATGTTGAAACTGAGCAACTTCTACCAACAGTACTCTCCGAGCAAGAAGCAATGGTACTTCCGTTAGTGGTGAGCAAATATACTGCACCCGCTGCTTTACTTTTTTGCAAAGTATATGATACAGAAGCAGAATTTGAAGAGCATGTTGACGTTGCATATCCAACAGTTCCATTCATCCTAGAATTATGTCCATAATACCCTCCACCAGCACTTACTCCGATAATACCAAACGCAGATAAGAAGATTCCTACTGCAAAAAATGATTTCATTAATTTACTCATGGTCTTCTCCTTTCCGTAGCCAACAAACCCAGGATAAAAAAGAAGCGTTTAGAATGTTTAACTTATATTCCTGAAATACAAGCTTCTACTTTAATTGAATTATATAATATCTTAGTTTTATTTCAATGCTTTGGTATTACTCTATTACTTTTTAGGTACTAAATCATATATGTAATTACTATTTATAAAATTAAGAGCTTCTTTTATCTCTTTTTTCTTTGTCCTAGAAACTGTAATCACTGCATTATTATCCAATGTAATTATCGATAATTTATCATCATATTTGAAAACATAATCGCAATTAACAAACGTATGGTAAGATACTTCAAAAAAACAATTAGGTAAGAAAGTAATTATATCAATGACACTTCCTCTTTTCTTGTAGCTTTTGTTATTTTTATCTACAAAACGAATATAATTTCCATCATGAAATATGTGAACAATATCTGAGAATGCAATTTTATAACGAACACCATGCTGATATATAATGAATTCTCGCTTATCTGTTTCTTTCATTTCAAAATTAGAAAGTATCGCGCTTAAATCTTTATCCAACTGGGATTTATTAATAAAGCTAAACTCCACTTTATCTTTATAGGGATTTGTATCCTCAGCTAAGAATACAAACGGTATACTAGCAAATCTCAATATAAATTCGCAGTTCGTTATATTCGACAATAGATTTATATCAAGAATTACACCTTTACAATGTTGTATATTTAAATCATCAAATGATTCCTGTAGTAAGATATCATACTTGTTACTATAGAATTCGTTTAATATCCCCAGTAATTCTTTTCCAACCAAATCATTATCAGTAATAATATAAAGAAACATAGCTCCCACCCTCCTCTTTTATTTATAACACAAACCATACCTATTAGCAACTTTTTAAAAAGTACATCAAAGTATTTGAATGCCCCCATTTCAAATAAAATTCTAGTATAGAAAAAGATATCTCTTTATGTATCATTCCTAATAAGTACGGATGACTTGAGATATCTTTTTTTCTTTATTTTAGGAAACCTTCAACGATTACTTTTTCTGCTTCTTCACTATCTAAACCGAATGTTTGCAGTTTCAACAACTGGTCGTTATTAATTTTTCCAATGGCAGCCTCATGAATGATTTCTGCATCCACATGATTTGCGGCTATTTCTGGAATGCTACTGATTTTTGCATGATCCATAATGATAGAATCACATTGTATGTGTGCACGTGATTTGTTGTTTCCAACAGCAATTGGATGAAAGGTTTGTATAGATTCATCTTTTCCAACAGAGCGTGAAACAATTTGAACCACACTATCTTCTCCATTTAAATGAACGGATACATCAGAGATTGCCTCTTGTTTCCCATGAGTCATAAGCTTTTCATTGATGACAAGTTTTGCATTTGTCCCGATGTATGCTTCTGTATTTCGTTTTGTAGAATCAACACCTTACAATTCTGCTAAATCAATAGCTGACATCACTTGCCCTCCCACAAACATCGTGATTTAAATCTTTAAACTCCATATCTTTTGGAATCATTTCATCCATCTAATTACCTCCCTTCATTATACATAAGAGAATATCGGATAAAAATATTCCAAAATCACAAAATGTAATCTCAAAATAAAGCAAATCATCCCAAAATATTCCTTTATATTATCTCATCTCCCCATCAAAATATTCGATAAACTTTCGCATAGTCATAGAACAAGAATATTCTCCACTATAAGACACCAGACACTATAAGAACTCTTCTTTAAAATTCTTAAAATTACTGATATGCATTTACAAATGTATGTTTTATTATCTTTAGATTCAAATATTCATTTTGAATTTTTATTTGCTGTAAATCTTTGCTTTCTCAATAATGAAATGTTATACTGATAATAAATATAGGGATTATAATTATGGGTTATGCATTATATACTATATATGTATTTGTAGGTATATAGTATATACGCAAAAAAAGGGAGGGAAGGAAAATTAAAATCTATAATTTTAATATAATGCCTTCAGGGCTTATATTCATTAAGCCTCATAAACCATATGATTACTTTAATGAAGATATTGCTTTTATCTTTTCTATGCTTATCATATGTATCAATTCCATTTTCTAAATTGTATGCATCCACTAATTTAACATCTGAATATTTAAAAAATGTTAAAGAACAAATCCTTTTATTAGATGAAAATATTGATCCAAATGAATTAATATTTGATACTTATCTGCCACTTTATGATATAAATAACGATGAAAACTATACCTTGATACAGACCGGAAATCATGGCTATATAATTTCAAACGTCAATAATGGAGCTATTTCAGAATTTTCTCTTGCTAACAATAGTAATCCTTATGAAAAGTTTATGGATAAAATGTTGTATTATTATGGCCCTTTAAATTACATATATAAAGATGGAAATACTATGATAGACATTAACTCTAAAGAGCCTGTTACAAACTCTAAACTAAGAAGTGATGATAATTTGATAGAATTACAAGATAAAAATCGTAAGTTTTTAAATGAGGTTTCTCCTATTTCTGGAAAAACACGTGCTACAGCATCTTGGAGAGGGATTTCGGAAACAAGATTTTCAAGATATAACGGTACAAGTTGGAGAAACACTTCAAATGTATGTGGCCCTATCGCAGCATCAATAATGCTAGCATACTATGATGATTATATTGGGTATGATTTAATCCCTGATAGTATACGTAAAGTAAATAGTACCTCTCCTGGTTCTCTAATTACTAAAATGATTAGTGAAACTCCATTTTCGACCAACACTATACCAAATTTTGTTTCCACTGGAATAAGCGGTTTTATTAGTAAATATAGCCCTAACAAATATGTAAAGCCTACATTTACTCTTACAAACCCATTCTCCACCGTTTCTAATGAATGTTCTACTCTACGACCAATTTGTGTTGGTTTGTTAAACTCTAACGGCTCATCATATGGAAATCATTGGGTAACTGTATACCAGTATTATGAAACAGGTATTTATACAGGATATTATAAATGCATAGATAATTGGGGTGTCTATAATAAACAAATTAGCAGTTCTTGGGCGATGGGAGCTGTGAAGGTTGGATATTAAAAAATCATTTATTTTATGAAAAAGCTAAAAAAAATTGAAAGTTACAAGGAGACCAACTATGAAGAGTCAAGATAAATTTTAATAAAATTATCAAATAAAATAATTCGCACTTAAAAAGACTTAAGGTAAGCCGAATTTCGAAAATATGATGTAATGGTAGTTATGCTAAATCAAATTTCTTATTCTCATTCAAGAGTTTATAAATGATTCTAATCAACTTTGTAGCACAATGACCTAATGCATTATAGTGACTCTTACCTTGACTACGCTTCAAGGTATAGTATTCTTTAAAGGTTTGATTATTCTTAACTACATTGTGTGCAGAATAAATCAATGCATATCTTAACATGCGATTTCCACGTTTTGACATACGAGTAGTGCTTGCACTGAAATGTCCAGATTGGACAACTTTTGGATTCAATCCAGCGAACGAACAGAGTTTACACCAGTTAGAAAATAAGGTAATATCTTTTATAGAAGAGAGAATCAGGGCAGCCATAATGGTATTAATGCCAGAGATTGATAATAGGGGCGAATCTATTTCAATCATCATTGCTGTTATTCTAGATTTTATTTCTTCTAACTGATTTGTGTAAAGCTCGATTTGAGAAATTGCTAACTGGATTTGAAATCCAACAGATGAACTATTGATGCCTATAGAATTTTTGGAGAGGTTCTTAAGGGAAACAGCTTTGTCTGCTTTGTAACGACCGTGAGAGGCTGTTGAAAGTAAGTTAGTGAGAGTATCAATTCGGGCTTTACTTATGTTAGAAGGCAAAGGATAGTGCTTTAAAAGCTCATATGAAACCTTTAAATGAAGGTTTCCCTTAAAAAAAGCAGCCAGTTCAGGAAACACACGGTCAACATAAGTAGTAAGTTGAATTTTAGAGCGAGACCTAGAAGTCATGATGTTTTGATAAGAAATACAGAGACCCTTTAATTCATACATTAAAAGATGATATCTAATGGGAGTATGTAGTTTCATTTGAAGAGCTTGGCAAATAAGTAATGCATCAACTTTATCGTTTTTGGTATCAGGATTTAACACCTTACGTAACTGAGCAGTACGGTAAGGATTAATGATACCGCAATTGAAATCTCTAGAGGAAAA
This sequence comes from Amedibacillus sp. YH-ame10, assembly GCF_053848885.1. Classification (NCBI taxonomy): domain Bacteria; kingdom Bacillati; phylum Bacillota; class Erysipelotrichia; order Erysipelotrichales; family Erysipelotrichaceae; genus Amedibacillus; species Amedibacillus sp. YH-ame10. The sequence continues at coordinate 36,330 of NZ_JBSPFA010000022.1, read as the reverse complement.
ATAACTGCTTAAATTATTTGCGTAGTGAGCAGTAGATTCAAAACCAATTAAGATTTCAGATTTCTCAAATTGAGAAAGGATAGTTTCTAGTTCTTTAAAACTAGAGTAGTCATTCTTAACTAAGAATGGGGAGTATAGTACTTCACCATAATTTGTGGTGATAGCACAATAGTGATTGTGTTTGGCAATATCGATGCCTACGTAGATCATAAAAAAGACCACCTTTCATTGGACACAGTGATACAAATCCATTGGTGATCTATTCTAATACTCTTGCTAGATATAAAAGTTCTACAACTTATCCAACCAATCAAAAATTAAATAGGCCAATGGCAATAGTCTCCTTGCAGTAGTTAAACTACACAAAATATAGAGAGTACACGTGTCTATTTAATAATAAATCAAAAAGATAGAAAGGAGAAGTATGATATCTGTATCAAGTGTACAAGAATATCATACAAGAGCAAATATGCAATTTTGTCATCAAGCAATGAAAACAAGGGCATTGATTTGTATCATCTCTATCTTATGCGTTTGTACAGCGTGTGGAAAACCCAGTGAAGTAAAGGCAGAAATGGGGAAGCAAACAGAGTGTCCTTCTAGTTTAAAAGGCAATGTACGCTATTTTAAAATGGAAGAGTTTTCTGACGCTTCCTGTCACATCATAAATGAAGACTATAAGCAAACAGGAGTACTGTTAGATAATAAGTTTGCTATTACGAATAATGTCTCAGATATATTTGTTAATAACAAAACAGCATCAGCTATTGCTACTCAACATTCATCGATCTCTTATGGAAGTCATACAATAGAAATCAAGTACTACCTATATGATGATATACTGATTGATACTTCCAAAGAAATCATTGAAAAGCAAATATCTGGGCTTTCTGCTACCTACTATTTAAAAATGGGACATGATTATATCAATGGAACTGTTAGTCTTTATGACCTTGATTCTCGATATGAAAATTTCTCAGATATTCCAGAAGAAAATTTGAATAGCATTCATTTGGAAATAAAAAAAGCTCTTGATGCATATACAAATTTAAATACTACAAAATACTAAAACAAACTTTGAAATTTAAAAAGATATCTCCTATAGTTCATTCGTAATAAGTACAAATGAGTAGAGATATCTTTTTTTCTTTATTTTAGGAAACCTTCAACGATTACTTTTTCTGCTTCTTCACTATTTAAACCAAATGTTTGCAGTTTCAACAACTGGTCGTTGTTAATTTTTCCAATGGCAGCCTCATGAATGATTTCTGCATCCACATGATTTGCGGCTATTTCTGGAATACTGCTGATTTTTGCATGATCCATAATGATAGAATCACATTGTATGTGTGCACGTGATTTGTTGTTTCCAACGGCAATTGGATGAAAGGTTTGTATAGATTCATCTTTTCCAACAGAGCGTGAAACAATTTGAACCACACTATCTTCTCCATTTAAATGAACGGATACATCAGAGATTGCCTCTTGTTTCCCATGAGTCATAAGCTTTTCATTGATGACAAGTTTTGCATTTGTCCCGATGTATGCTTCTGTATTTCGTTTTGTAGAATCAACACCTTTGATTTGACTCATATCCATTTGTGCGAAAGAGCCTTCTTCCATATGAATGATGGTTTGTGGATTTAAAATACGTTCTCCACTTCCAGTTCCTTCACCATAATGCTTTTCTACATATTTGATTTTTGCGTTCTTCCCAATGTGGAATACATGAATCCCATCATGTTGAGAAGGATGACATCCATCGTTATGAATCCCACAACCAGCAATAATTTCTACATCTGCATTTTCTCCGATATAAAAATCATTGTACACAAGGTCGTTGATTCCTGAATCTGTTAAGATAACAGGAATATGTACATTTTCACCAATGGTATTTGGCGCAATGATGATATCGATTCCTGGTTTGTCTGTTTTTGCTTGAATTTTGATATTCTCTGTAGAATGTCGTTCTACTCCTTGTCCATTTTTGCGAAGGTTAAATGCACTTCCTGGCATAAATCCTTTAATATCCGCAATTGTATGTAGAAGTTCTTTTTCCATTTTTTCCATAAATTCACCTATTTCTTATATTCACAAGTATCAAACTCGCTCATTAACTGAGGTAGAATTTCATCCCTGTTTCCTTTTGATTTAATATGACCGCCTTCAATGATTACTATTTCATCCGCAAGTTGCATAATACGTTCTTGATGGGAAATTAAAACAATGGATTGTTTTGAATCTTTTTGTAACTTTTGAAAGGTTTCTACAAGTTTGGCAAAGCTCCATAAATCAATACCAGCTTCTGGTTCATCGAAAATAGATAACTTTACTTCTCTAGCAAGGATGGTTGCGATTTCGATACGTTTTACCTCTCCACCAGATAAGCTAACGTCTACATCACGATCTAGATAATCTTTTGAACATAGCCCTACATCGCTTAAGAAGCTACAGCAACGTTCTTCATCTAAATCTTTGCCATGAGCTAAGGATAATAGTTTTCGTACGCTCATACCTTTGAAACGAGGTGGTTGTTGAAAGGCAAATGCAATCTTTCGTTTTGCTCGTTCATCAATGCTTAGTTCAGTAATATCTTCTCCATCAAAGAAAATTTTACCTTCACTTGGCTTTTCAATTCCCATGATGATTTTTGCTAGGGTAGATTTCCCTCCACCATTAGGTCCTGTTATGACTGTAAATTCATTGTCTTCAATTGTTAAATTGATATTTTCTAATATCTTTTTTCCCTCTACTTCAAAGGATATATTTTCTAATGTTAGCATACTAAAACTCCTTTTTCTATCAACGACTGTTATTTTACCATAAATTGTGAAGAAAGCAAAACTATCCGTAGTTCGCAAAAAAAAGACGTATCTGTGAATTTCACAAATACGTCGATAAATTACTTCTTAGCGAAATAACGATCTAATAATCCAGCAAATGCTTTTCCATGGCGTGCTTCATCACGAGCCATTTCATGTACAGTGTCATGAATTGCGTCTAGGTTAGCCTCTTTTGCACGTTTCGCAAGGTCGAATTTACCTGCTGTCGCACCATTTTCAGCGTCCACTCTCATACGTAAGTTCTTCTCTGTAGAATCACTTAGTACTTCTCCTAATAATTCCGCAAATTTAGCTGCATGTTCTGCTTCTTCATAAGCTGCTTTTTCATAATACATACCGATTTCAGGATATCCTTCACGATGTGCAACACGTGCCATTGCTAAATACATACCAACTTCACTGCATTCACCTTCAAAGTTCATACGAAGATCATTCATAATATCTTCACTAGCACCTTGTGCTACACCTACAACGTGTTCTGCAGCCCAAGTCATTTCACCTTCTTGTTTTGTGAATTTATCTGCAGGTGCTTTACAGATAGGACACTGCGCAGGTGCTGCATCTCCTTCATATACATAACCACATACGTTACAAACAAATTTTTCCATTTTAAATTTTCCTCCTTGTTATAACTTTACGAATTAATTTTACAATAAACTTTATTTCAATGGAAATGATTTGCTCGAGAAAATTAAATTTCATTTTAGATGAAAAAAAGCATTTCTATAAGGATTAACCCTATGAAATACTCTTCTATTATTGTCTATAAATTGTATATCTATTTCTTCTATAGTGTTACCATAGGATGCCTTGTATTCTCACTTGATTCTTATCTACTGTTCACAGTCCACGAATTCAATAGTAGAGAACGAAACATTACATTTGTAATACTAAGAACTTCGTGATTTGTATTGTTCTAATTTGCTTCAATTATATGAATTAAAGTTTCGCTTCGTATTCTTTTCTAATAGTTTCGTATTGTTTTTGATTTTCTTCCTTACGACGATGCAAAGAAGTTACTATTTTCTTTACATCCTGAAAAAAAGAATGTACATTGTCTCTCGCTTTTTCAATTTTGTTTTGTACCATAAAGTCAGAGAAAATATTATCAAACACTATATCAAACATTTCTAGCCCTACACTGATGGAGATATTAGAAAGTTCCTGTGCCTGTACATCTTTTAATTCCTTTTGAAAACGTTGAACACTTACTTGTACAGCTGCGATTTTTTCTTGTGCATCGTTAATTTTAGAATGTTTGACCATAGAGGAAATCAAATCTCCTCCAAAGATATCAAACATTCCCCAATTGCTTGCGCTATCTAATTTTTTTATCGCTTCTTCTAATTTTGTAAGTACTACTTCTCCAGCATCAATAGCCTCTTGAAGTTCTTTATCTTGTATACGATTGTTATCCATGTCTTCCATAAGCTTACATAGTGTTTGACCTTCCGCATGGGAAGCGTGAATATCTTCTGTTTGGAGGGCTTTCAAACGTTCTTGTAGGCTTTTTTCTTGTGCGATAAAGGTTTCATAGGAGCGCATTTCTTTTTCAATAGCATCTTGATTTGCCTGTAATTGTTTTAAATGTAGAGCAGCACGCATTGCTTGGGTTTCTTCTTGCGCAAGGCGTTCTTCTTTATCATTGGAAAAGTGTGCCAATATGGAAGTAAAAGATAGGGTTTGTAATTTCTCAACGTCTTGATTTTCTTTTTCCAATTGTTGTTTGGCTACTTCAATATCTGCCAATATTTGTTGATGTTGTTGATTCAATGTTTCCATATACACTTTTGCAGATGCGACTTTCTTAAGTTCTTTTTTTATTACTTGGATTTGTTCATTCATAATTGTATCCCTTTCCTTCCCATAATATTGTTGTGGTTTGATATGTTTATCATATCATGGCAAGATGAGTGAAACAAGAAAAAAACACGCTTCTCACGTGTTAATTCTTTAAGCTTTGAAGAGGTGCAGGAATTTTACCTTTACGATGAATCATAACAGAACAATCTGCTTGATTGATTTTCATAACAGGTCCACTTCCTAACAATCCACCAAACTCTAATTCATCTCCAACATCTTTTCCAATTGCTGGGATTAGACGTACCGCTGTTGTTTTTGAGTTTACCATACCAATGGCAGCTTCATCCGCAATAATTCCTGATATAATTTCAGCCTTTGTTTCTCCTGGAACAACGATCATATCCAATCCAACAGAACATACAGCAGTCATTGCTTCTAGTTTTTCAAGACATAAGTCTCCTGAACGTGCAGCCGCAATCATACCAGCATCTTCACTCACAGGAATGAACGCACCAGATAAACCACCGACATTACTACTTGCCATAACGCCACCTTTTTTAACAGCGTCATTTAGCATCGCAAGACAAGCAGTTGTACCATAGGCACCACATACATCAAGACCCATTTCTTCTAGGATATAGGCAACGGAATCACCAACCGCAGGCGTTGGAGCTAAGGATAAATCTACAATACCAAATGGTACTCCTAAACGTTCACTCGCAATAGATCCAACCAATTGTCCCATACGAGTAATCTTAAATGCAGTTTTCTTAATGATGTCCGCAAGTTCATTCATTGGAAGTGTTTTATCAGCTTTCGCTAATGCAGCACGAACAACACCTGGTCCACTAACACCTACATTGATAACACAGTCTGCTTCTCCAACACCATGGAAAGCACCTGCCATAAATGGATTATCTTCTGGAGCATTACAGAACACTACAAGTTTAGCAGCACCAATACAGTTGCGATCTTTTGTAAGTTCTGCGGCTTCTTTTACCATACGCCCCATCAATTCTACTGCATTCATATTAATACCTGCTTTTGTAGAACCAACGTTTACAGAAGCACATACATGCTCTGTTTCTGCTAAGGCTCTAGGAATTGATTCCATCAATTCACGATCTCCTGCAGCACATCCTTTTTGAACGAGAGCAGAATAGCCACCAATAAAGTTAACACCAACGCTTTGTGCACATCGTTCTAATGTATGCGCATATTTCACTGGGTCTCCTCCACTAACTGCCGCTAACATCGCAATTGGAGTTACAGAGATTCTTTTATTAATAATAGGGATACCATATTCACGTTCGATATCATCCCCTGTTTTTACTAAATCTTTTGCTAAACGAGTGATTTTGTTATAAATCTTTTCACAAGATTTATCAATATCACTGTCTGCACAATCCAACAAAGAAATACCCATCGTTATGGTACGAACATCTAAGTATTCCTCATCAATCATTTTAATTGTTTCTAATATCTCATGTACATTGATCATGTAGTCACCGCCTATATTTTATGCATAGAATTGAAGATATCCTCATGCATAACATGAATGGTCAATCCTGATGTTTTCCCTACTTCTTCCATATGTGCAGCAAAATCTGCCAAAGAAGAATTCCCTTTTGTTATATCAATTAACATGATCATCGCAAACATATCTTGCAACAATGTCTGGGATACCTCAATCACATTCATATTTGCTTTTTCACACTCAACGCTTACTTTTGCTAAGATACCCACCATATCTTTTCCGATAACACTAACGACAGCTCTCATACCGCTCTCCTCCTTTATAAATCTTATTCTAAATTATACTGTAAGATCTTTAAAAGCACAAGGTAAAATATAACAAATGTACACATTTGATAAACATATGTGTACATTTCATAGAAAATGTTTTTATTTGAATCTTTGGGTTGCTAAAGCAAGCGGTTGCATTTCAAATGGCTCGTATGCGTTTTGCAATCCTTCTAGATTACAGGTGAACTCTTCTTCATAATAAGGGGCTTCTTTTTGAGCCTTTAATTTTGATGAAATTAAGTTGGATACTGGCTGGGATAACGTCACTTTTCGCTTTCCTTTGATGATGTTATTTGCATCAATAAGATACAATACACAAGTATATCCATCTCCATCCGTAAAACTTCTCCAAAGGGATTCATCATACTCATTATCATGACAACTAAAGATAAAATCGCTCGTATCGATTGCATCTTCTAGTGTTAATAAAAACACTGCGATATCATATTTATATACAAAATCTATTTGCAAAGGTTGTTTCTTGAGTGCGTTGCATTCAAAATCACTCCATGCTTCATCTTTTACTACGAACATGAACTCATGATCGACATAATCCATCACGGTTCCCTCAGTTTCTATATTGACTGGAAACACACTTCCTACTTCTGCGTTCATTTTATGCCCTCTCTTTTTCGTTCATTATAACACAATATTTCTTTTTTTTATTGTGAAATAGTTTCTTGTTGTGGGGATTGTTTCTTTGGGATACTGATATAAAAGCTCAACTCATCTGCAATGGAAGAAGCACGCAAACTTCCCTTCTGCATATCAATGATTTGATTAGCAATACCAAGCCCCAACACGTGTGACTTATCATTTCCATGCATGTCTTCTAAACGGTAATAATTGTGAAAGATATGTGCAATTTGATACGCTGATAAATGATAGGAATCACAACGCATAACAACATCATACGCATCCTCATGTTGTTCTACAACGATCTTTATGGTCGTTTCACTTTTTCCTAATTCGATTAGATTACGGAGTAAATCACGCATAACACGCGCAATCTTATCATTGTCCGCATATAACTCTAAATGTTTTGGACTTTGCAAATCTACACTCATCATTTTTTCTTCAAAATATGGATAGTATTCATCTACGACTTGTTCCAACATACGATCCAAATACATCGTATCTGGATTCCATTTTGCATATTGAAGATTAAATCGGGTGATATCAAAGAACTCATTGATCATATCTTCTAAATTCATTGATTTATGAAGTACTTTCACGATATAGTCACGTTTGATATCGGGAGTAATGCGTTTTTCTTCGTTTAAGAATTCCAAATACATTAAGATATTGGAAAGAGGCATTTTAATATCTTGTGCTAATAGATAAATTAAATCCTTTTTCTTTTCCTCATCTTCTTGTGCAGAGGATAAATAAATCTGGTATTCATCTGCAATTTGAAGAACAATTTCTTCTGTTTTTTTCATCTCCGCTGGAAAGTTAATTTTCACGCGTTCTTTACGCATGACATCATCCATTCCATCCATCAGGATACGCATGTATTTCACTAAATCCTTGCATAAGTAATAAATAATAATGAACCCAGCTGCCACTATCACTGCAGGAAGGATGACTGAATATAATTTTCTTACTGCTTCAAAGGGATCTCCGCTTACATCGAATAGATGAATAAAATCGACAACAACTCCATTTAATACTTTATCAAAGATATAAATGGCACTGATTCCACCAAGCGTGATTCCCGCTACTACTAGGAAGTATTTAAGAAATAGTTTACGTTTTACTTCACGAAGGTAATTTTTTCTCATAAAAACACCCCCTGTGAAATAGGTAAATCAATGGTAAAAGTAATGTGATGATCATTCGCATTTGCGACTATCTTCCCATGATGTAATTCTATGATTTCTTTCGCAATGGCTAAACCAAGACCTGCCCCTCCACTGGTTGAGGTACGAGCAGTAGAAGCACGATAAAATTTATCAAACAAATGTTTTACCGTTTCCTCATCAATGGCTTCTCCTTCATTTTGATAAATCAATTGAATCGAAGTATCTTTTTGAATGCCTTGGACTTCAATAATAGAATTCTCATTACTATATGTAATCGCATTACGCATAAGGTTATCAAACACACGGAGGAGTTTATCGTAATCTCCAACAACATAGAATTCTTCTGGCAAATCCACTTGCATGGTAATGCCTCGCTTTTCCATAAGGGGATAAAAACCGGCAAGTTGTTGTTGTAACATTTGGTTCACATTAATCTTAGCTAGATTTAATTGTGATACACGATCATCATAACGTAAGATTTCCGAAAACTCATCAATCAAATCATCCAATCTTTCAGCCTTTTCATAAGCGATACGAATGGATGTTTCTTGTTGGGTTTCATCTACACGATGATCTAAAATATGATTGATATAACCAATCATTGAGGTTAGTGGGGTTTTTAAGTCATGCGCCAAATACATTAACAATTGATTCTTATGTTCTTTCTCTTGAATGGATAGCTCTTGTGTTTCATTTCGTTTACAAAGCATCGCATCAACTTTATCCTTTGCATTCTGAAATTGCGGAAACAACTTAAAATTAAGCGGTGTTCGCTTTTGTTCTCCTTGTAAGGTTTTCAATAAAACATTCATATTATGGAAGAATAAGCTCAAAAAACCATACAGTAAAAGAGTCAATGCCCCTACAAATAGAAAGGTATTGATCTCCCACGAATAATTTAGATAAAACATGAGAAAATCCGAATCACTTAACAAGCTTTGGCTTGCGTACAAACTAGCATAATAATTGGTCGTAGCTATAAGTACGAAAATACCTCCAAGTACAAGAACACTCAATAACAAAAATAAGAAAATCAGACGCTTTTGAAGCTGTCTGTATTCACTATTCTTCAATTTGATACCCTACGCCCCATACGGTTTTAATAAACTTGGGGTTTCTTGGCGGTTCATGCATTTTCTCTCGCAAACGACGAATATGTACCATAACGGTATTATTACTGTCGAAATATTTTTCTTTCCAAACAGCTTCAAAGAGTTCTTCGCTCGTCACCACTTTTCCACGGTTTTTGCATAAATACCACAGAATAGAAAACTCGATTGGTGTTAACATCAACGTTTGATCATATAAGGAAGCTCGATGGGAATCGTTATCGATAATCAAACCTTTGAAATCTATGATATTTACATTTTCACTTTGTTGATTATACTTTTTATAACGACGTAATTGCGCCTTTACACGCGCAACCATTTCTAATGGGTTGAATGGCTTTGTGATATAATCATCCGCTCCTAAAGACAACCCTTGAATCTTGTCCATATCTTCTACTTTAGCAGTTAACATAATCACTGGAAATGTATACTTTTCACGAATCATTTTACAAATCTCGAATCCATTGATTTTTGGCATCATGATATCGAGAAGTGCCAGATCTACCGTGTTATGTTCCATAAAGCGTACTGCATCTTCACTGTCATAAAACTCATGTACTTCATAACCTTCATTGCTTAAGTACAAGGTGACCAAATCTGCAATTTCTTTTTCATCATCTAAAACTAATATTTTTGTTTGCATGATAGATCCCTCCTTGTGTCTATTATAGCAAATCTACAACCACTTAGGGAGACGACTTTTCGATTGTAAGAAAATATTAAGGGATATTTCCTTTTATTCTTTCTGTATTTCATCACTTTCCTGTGGTATCATGTACATTAGGAGTGGATACTATGCGAAATTATGAACAACTGAAACATTTAAAGAACATACGAAAAAGATGGTACATCATTGCGATTGTTTCTTTGGTGTTGTTGCTGATTGATATTTCCTTATTGTGGGGTATCCAGCAATATTTCCCTGATGTTTGGGAAAAAGAGACGAAAATTTTAGATACAAAAGTTGAGGCGAGTGATGAACAACACGCGATATCTAAAGCCTTAAAAAATATAGAACTGCATAGTGGTTATGCAATTTTGATTGATTTAGAAGATTATCAAACATTGTATGAAAAAGGTGCTGATGAAAAAATTTATCCAGCCTCTTTGACGAAGGTCCTCACTGCTGTTGTCGCCTTGGATGCAATTTCCAATTTACAAAGTAAAGGTGAAGTACAAGAAAAAGATCTGGCTGGTTTATGGGAAGAGAATGCCTATGTAGTAGGATTAAAAGCAGGGGATGTGTTGACATATGAACAGGCTTTATATGCTTTGATTTTATCTTCAGGTGCAGATGCCGCAAACTTCCTTTCGAACAATCTCGCAAAAGATACGCCATCCTTTGTGGAAGAAATGAATAAAAAAGCGAATACCTTGGGTATGTTACAAACTCATTTTACAAATACCATTGGGTTACATAATGATCAACATTATACAACCTTAAACGAGATGAAGATGATGATGGTTCATGCGTTGAAGAATCCTGTCTTTAAGAAGATGATGAGTACATTAAATTATACGATTGAGGGTTTGGCAAGCCATCCGGATGGAATGGAAATTAAAAGTTCTCTTTTGAAATATGGTGGAGATATCACCTTTGAAGGTGGAGAAATCATTGGTGGTAAAAGTGGATATACTCCTGAAGCGCAATGTTGTTTGATTAGTATTGCTAGAATGGATGATGATCATATGTATATGATGATCAGCGCAAAAGCTGGAGGAGATCCTGTTGGTGATCACAATCATATCAAGGATGCTAAAAAGGTATATGAAGCCATAGCAAGTACAAGATAATTATAATAAAAAAGAAAAGAAGTTGGGTACGTTGATCCCGACTTCTTTTTAAGATGTAAGTTTTTTATTTTGCTTCTACAACTACTTTGACAATATCGTTTGCTGTCAAACCATATTTTTCTAATAGTGATGCAGGAGTTCCACTTTCACCAAATGTATCCTGAATACCTACCATAGCAATTTTTCTTGGTGCTTTTTTGCTTAGTACTTCAGCAACAGCAGAACCTAATCCACCAATTACGCTATGTTCTTCACATGTCACAAACAAATCGTGAGTAGCTGCAAGTTTTACTAACAATTCTTCATCGATTGGCTTGATTGTGTGCATATCCACAACGGTTGGTTCATAACCTTTTTCTTTTAATTGGTCATACGCAGCTAATGCTGCTTCTACCATGATACCATTTGCAATAATCGCAACATTTTTACCTTCACGAAGAACGTTTCCTTTTCCAATTTGGAAGTCTACGCTATCAGCATTATAAACATCTTCTACAGCCATACGCCCTAAACGTACATAACATGGTCCTTCATATGCTGCTACTGCTTTGATAGCCGCAGTCGTAGAAACACCATCTGCTGGAGAAACAACAACCATTCCAGGAATTGAACGCATCAATGCAATATCTTCGATACTCTGGTGACTTGCACCATCTTCACCTACCGTAATACCAGCATGTGTAGCACATACTTTTACATTTAAGTGTGGGTATCCAATAGAGTTACGTACTTGTTCGAATGCACGTCCTGCCGCAAACATTGCGAAACTACTAGCAAATACAATATTTCCACTTGTTGCCATACCAGCCGCAACCGTAATCATATTTCCTTCCGCAATTCCCATATTAAAATGTTGTCCAGGTGCTACTTTCTTAGCTTCTGCAGTTTTTGTAGAGCCAGATAAGTCCGCATCCAATACCATTACATTTTTATTTTCTTTTACTAATTCAGCTAATGCTTTACCATAAGCTTCTCTGGTAGCCATCTTTGCCATTATTTGCATCCTCCTTCTAATTCAGCCAAAGCGTCTGCACATTGTTCAGCACTAGGTGCTACACCATGCCAACCTGCCTGATTTTCCATGAAGGATACACCCTTACCTTTTACCGTTTTTCCAACGATAACAGTTGGTTGTCCTTTAACTGTTTTTGCTTGTTCACAAGCTTTGATTACTGCTTCTAAATCATTTCCATCTTCCAATGTAATTACGTTCCATCCAAAAGCTTTGAATTTTTCATCAATTGGAGTTGGATTCATAACATCGCTAACTTTTCCATCAATCTGTAAACCATTGTGGTCTACGATTGCTAGTAAGTTATCTAATTTATAATGTGATGCAGCCATTGCTGCTTCCCATACTTGACCTTCTTGACATTCACCATCTCCAAGAAGTGTATAAATGCGACTTGGTTCATTGTGATATTTGTTTGAAATTGCCATACCAACTGCAGCAGAAATCCCCTGTCCTAAAGAACCCGTAGACATATCAATGCCTGCTAATTTTCTCATACTAGGATGTCCCTGTAAACGAGAGTTCACTTTACGGAATGTAGAAAGTTCACTTTCTTCAATGAATCCCTTTTCTGCTAATACAGAATACATTAATGGTGATGCATGTCCCTTAGATAACACGAAACGATCCCTATTCGTTGAGTTGATGTTATCGTTGTTGATGTCCATCTGTGTAAAATAAATTGCTGTCGCAAATTCAACAGATGACAAGCTTCCGCCAGGATGTCCAGATTTTGCTTCTGTGACTGTTTTCACAATATTCTTACGGATATTGTTGGCGTGTCCCTTTAGTACTTCGATATCGTACATTCTTTTGTCCTCCTTATTAATTGACAAAAATATTATACTATATTTTACAAGCAAAATTATGTGAAATTATAGAAAAAGGGACTTTTTTGTCCCTTATGGTTGTAGTAAGGATAATTGTACTTTCTGTTTTTCTTCATCTATCTTGTAGACCCACACTTTTACTATATCTCCAACCGATACCATTTCACTTGGGTGAGAGACACGTTGTCTGCTCATTTTTGATACATGAACCAAACCATCTTCGTGTAGTCCAATATCCACGAATGCTCCAAAATCCACAACATTTCTTACAACGCCTTCTAATTGTTCTCCAATATGTAAATCGCTCAATTCTAGAACATCACTGCGAAGAAGCGGTCCGTCATATTGTTCGCGATAATCTCTTAATGGTGAGCCAATAGCATCTACGATATCTTGTAACGTATACATATCTGCTTTCATTTCTTCCGCAAGTGTTTTAACATCCAATGCTTTTACAGCCTCCATGGCTTCTTCACTTCCCATATTCGCTGGAGTCAGGCTTAATTTCTTTAGGACTTCCTTTGCTAGGGCATAAGATTCGGGGTGAATAGAGGTACGGTCAAGTATTTCTTTTCCATCTTCTATACGCAAGAATCCTGCAGATTGTTCAAACGACTTCGCTCCGATTTTTGGAATTTTTTTAAGCTCTGTACGACTGTGAATATCACCATGTTCATTTCGATAGGTTACAATCGCTTTTGCTGTGGACGCATTTAAGCCTGAGATGTTTTTCAACAGTTCTGCAGATGCAGTATTTACATTTACACCAACGCGATTCACTGCTTTTGATACAACAAAGTCCAAACGATCTTTCAATCGAGCTGTAGGTAAATCATGTTGATACTGTCCAACACCAATGGATTGTGGATCAATCTTAATCAATTCACTCAATGGGTCAATGATTCTACGCGCAATCGAAATTGCAGAACGTTGTTCAACATGCAAATCAGGAAATTCTTCACGAGCTAATTTACTAGCAGAATATACAGAAGCGCCTGCCTCTGAAACAATGGTATAGGCAACATTCAAATGAAATTCTTTGATCAAATTTGCCACAAATGCTTCACTTTCTCGAGATGCTGTACCATTTCCAATCGCAATGATATCAATTGGATATTTTTTCAACAATGCCAACATCGTTTTCTTTGCTTCCTCAATTTTCGCATTAGGAGGCGTTGGATATACGATGCTAATCTCTAACATTTTTCCATTCTTATCAATGACCGCAAGCTTACAACCTGTACGAAATGCTGGGTCAAAACCAAGTACCATCTTATTTTTCATTGGTGGTTGTAACAATAATCTTTCAAGATTTAAAGAGAATACTTCAATGGATTGTTCATGCGCCCTCTCGCTTAGTTCGTTACGAATTTCACGTTCTACGCTTGGAAACGCAAGACGTTTTAATCCATCACAAACAGCTTCTTGTAAGATTTCATTTACAGAACTTTGGCGATTTTTTGTAAAGCGACGTGTTGTCCAATTCATGATATATTCTTCATCGAAGTCAATGGACACACTGATTACTTTTTCTTTTTCGCCTCGATCAATTGCCATGATGCGATGGCTTGCTAACGTTGAAAGTCGTTCATTGTAATCATAATACATTTTATAAACTTTCTTTTCATCTTCATGTTTTTTCTTTTCTTTGGTAACAATCTTTCCATAACGTTCCATACTGGAGCGAATACGCTGACGAACACTGGCATCATCACTCGCCATTTCCGCAATGATATCCTTAGCGCCTTGCAGTGCTTCTTCTACACTGCTTACCTTATCACTTACATAATTTTGCGCTTCTTTCATCACATCGCCATTTGGTAGTTTTAAAATCCAATCTGCCAAAGGCTGTAACCCTTTCGCAACCGCATCCGTAGCTCTAGTCTTACGTTTTTGTTGATAAGGACGATAGATATCATCAACTTGTGATAGTTTTTCGCACTGTAATACATCTTGTTTGATTTCCTCTGTTAGTTTTCCTTGTTGTTCAATTAAACGAAGTACATCTTCTTTACGCTTTTCAAGATTAACCTGATATTCATAACGCTCTTGAATAACTCGAATTTGTTCCTCATCAAGTCCTTTCGTAACTTCTTTACGATAACGTGCAATAAAAGGAACCGTATTCCCTTCTTGTAATAAAGATAATGTATTTTTGATTTGTTCTGTAGTAATACCCAACTGTTTAGCAATTGGCTCTATGATATGTTCCATAACGATACCTCTTTCTTTTCCTTATGTAAGTTTTAATTTCCATTATTTATCCTTTAAAACTAAAATCGTTTCTCCTGGATTCATACTCATCATTTTACGCAAAACGCGTGGATGGTGGTATTGCTTCCTAATAAAAGTTTGTAAAGCTGTTCCTCCGCGATACCCATGAACAACACTCACTTCATGGATACCTTTAGGTAATGTAGCTAGATAATGATCTATCATTGCACTTGCTTCAAGAACACGCATACCATGAATATCAATTTCATTCAACATTTGATATCCCTTCTTTCAATGCATTTATTATAGAATTTTAACTCGTTGAAAACAAGACTTCACAAATCTTAAAGTTTATGCTTGTAGATTTTCTCTATCATTTCCAAGAACAATGCGTTACAATATTACTTACAAATAGAATGAGGTACCTATATGCTAAAAATTGATGCAGTAAAAATCCGTCCAGATTATGAAGTTGAATCTTCTTTAGAAGCTTGTACAGCAGATGATGTATATGTCGAAGGAAAGTTATTTAAAGATAGTTGCATTTCTTCGCTAGAGATCCCTTCCCTCCACTTAGATGGATGTCAGTTTCAAAATGTAGCGTTCGAAGATTGTAATTTTGACCATGTCGACATGATTGACGTCGTATTTGAGAACTGCGAAATGAGTAATGTTCATTTCACTATGGGCGCAATACATCGTTGTGAATTTAAGAATTGTCGTTGTATGGGGATTGATTTTTCGGACTGCCTACTCAATAACGTGAGAATGAAAGACTTAAAAGCACGTTATGCGAATATGTCAGGCTCAAAATTCAAACAAGTTATCTTCGATAATTGTGATTTCAACGATGGTAGTTTCATTATGTGCGAGTACAAGAAAACTATCTATGATCATTGCAACTTAAGTAAATGTGAATTTCATAATACTTCTTTGAACGGAATTGATCTTTCTACAAGTAATATTGAAGGCATCAGTTTGACGATGGAACATATGAAAGGTGTTATTTTAAATAGTGAACAAGCACTGCAATTGATTGGCCTACTTGGTGTTGTTATAAAAGATGAATTTGATTCAGAATAAGAAAAGATACCAGAATGTGAATACTACCACATCCTATGGTATCTTTTTATTGATAGGTAGACGCGTTTTCTATAATTTTCAATAAAAGTTCTACACTTTGTTCCATTTCATCAATACAAGCATACTCATATTTCCCATGATAATTGTAGCCACCAGTTCCTAAATTCGGGCATGGAAGTCCTTCAAAGGTTAAACGAGCACCATCCGTTCCTCCACGAATAGCTTGAGAATATGGCTCTATTCCAAGCTGTTTCATAGATGTCTTAACCAAATCTACAATACGCATATCTTTCTCAATGATTGTTCGCATATTCGCATAGCTATCCTCTAACTTTATCCGTATTGTGTTAGCGGGATACTTTTTATTCAAAAACTGCGCAACATCTAAGAATGTCTTTTTCTGTTGTTCAAAAAGCTGCTCATCATGGTTTCGAATGATATAAGATAAGGATGCATGTTCACATTCTCCTTGCATATCACATAAGTGGTGAAAACCTTCATACCCTTGTGTATAAGCTGGATTTTGTTGCACTGGCAACATCGAATGAAATTCCATCGCCACTAAAGATGCATTGATCATTTTATCTTTTGCATCACCAGGATGAATACTATTTCCTTGGATTTCTACATGTGCACTTGCTGCATTGAAGCATTCATAATCGACACAATCCACACTTCCACCATCCACAGTATACGCAAAATCCGCATCGAATTTCTTGATATCAAAATGTTCTGTACCTCTACCTACTTCTTCATCAGGAGTAAAAGCGATACGTATGTCTCCATGTGCCTTATCTTCCTTCAACAATCGCTCCAGCATCGTCATAATTTCCGCAATACCTGCTTTATCATCAGCACCTAACAACGTAGTACCGTCTGTAACAATCAGTCTTTTTCCTTTTTTTGTAGAAAGATTACTAAATTCTTGTGGTCCCATAGATATTTTAAGTTCTTTGCTTAACACAATATCATTACCATCATAATTCTCGATGACTCTTGCCTTTACATCTTTACCTAACATATCAGGAGATGTATCCATATGGGCAATGAAACCAATTTTAGGCAATCCTTGTGTATTCGCAGATACAGATGCATACACAATACCATACTCATCTAAATGCGCATTTTCAATACCTAATTGATGAAGTTCATTTACTAAAAACTTCCCTAACTCCAGTTGTTTCAAAGTGCTAGGAGTTGTTGATGAGTTTTCATCAGATTGTGTATCAAATGTTACATATTTTAAAAATCGTTCTTGTACGTTCATAATTATCGACCTTCCTTATACACGATTATACAATGAATTCAGAAAAGTCTCTACTATCTTACCTATATTCGATACTAAATTTATGCAACATATGGTAGGTGCTACTATAGTCATCCATCATAATACGTATGGTTTTCTCCATATCCTCTTTCAATGTGAAATGCTTTTCATCGAAATCCTTGATCGCCTTGATTGCCATTTCCATTGCCTTCACCGCTTCATCGAGTATCTCTTTATCATTGGATAATGCCATGTTTTTCACGGATTGCATAAAATCCGCAATTGTGCCCTTTACACCAGCACTATCTTGTGGATCGCCATGTTCTGAAATCACAAGCGCTGTTAAGGCTCTTTCATGTGTATGCAAATTATCCAAAATTTGATTAAATACATCTCTCAATTCTTTACTTTTCAGTTTTTCTTTTAAATCTTGAAATACATATGCTCCCATATGAGAGCCTTTCAACAGTTGATTTATCTCTTCTACCAAATTATTTTGTTCCATAATTATCACCTCATAAATAGTATGTTGATTAATTTCGTTCTCATTCTAAAGAATTAAAAACCCACACAAAAAGTTAGCTACGCTTTTCGTGCAGGCTGAGGTTCGAACCGTATGGCAGGATTTCGTTTTTTCAAACAATAGGATGCGCCTTCATCCATCCTACAGCTGTATCCCTTAAGAATACTGTAGGCCAAGCTAAAAAACAGCTCAAAGTGCGTTCAATATATTGATTGCCGCAACAATATCTCTGTGATTGTGATAGCCACAACTACATATGTATTTCCTATCCTTCGCATGATTCAGCTGTCCACAAGAAGGACAAATCTGAGAGGTGTGGTATGGATTGATATATTTTACTTTTATGCCATTTAAACTCGCCTTGTATGCGATATACTCTTGAAGACGACGATATGACCAAAGATAAATATTAGGCGTGCCTGATACTTTAAATTTCTGATTGATTGCAGTAAGATTTTCTAACTTGATAACTCCAATATCGTTTTCTATTGCATATGCAATGATTTCGCTAGATATATGGTGGTCGAAGTTATTCAAAATGTGACTCAATTTATGCTCATATCTTTTCAGTTTTCCAAACTGCTTACCTCTTTGCATTGCTTTTATATGAGCACAATATCGCCTTTGTTCAAAGCGGATTTGTCTACCGTTTCCAAAGAATCGATACTGTGTTTGCGATATAGCACATACTGCAGGGACTTTGATGCCAATATCTACTCCCATACAACGCTCACTTTTCGTAGGCTCTGGTTCGTAACAAACATATATAAGCGCATGCCATCCAGATTTTCTTTTGATCAGCTTCATATTCATCAACTTACCTTCTTTGATTCTTTTCAAGGTATGTGCATTGAGATAGTATGGCACCAAAAGTTTATCACGATGGAAATCTAAACCAAGCTCTAATTTTAAATCATCATCTATTGTATATGAGGAATTACTCCAATAACTTGAAAATCCATATGTAAAGCGTTTCTTTTGTATATCTGCTAAATACATTTCTTTTGCTGTCGCAAGAACTAAATGCTTGCTATTATAAGAAATCGATTTATTGAAGTAACGATATGGATATTCAAATACTTTTCCCCGTTGTTTAAACAAATCACAAATTCTCACTACTTCCTTTTTGAAACCTTGTTCATACGTTAACAAATACTTCTCTAATGTAGCATCTACTTGTAAATATAACTTCAAACACAAATACATAAAAGTCCTCCTTTTTATCCCTTACACTATTTATATACGAGAAAAAAAGTTGAAAATCCTAAATAATTTTGAAAAAAATTAAAAAAGTTGAAATTTCTCCTTAATTTGGCGTAGAAGATAAATCACCTATACCAAAACAACCTCATAAGATTCTTCCTTTTTATCTCTTATACTATTTATATACGAAATCAAAAATGAAAAATCCTAAATTATTTTAAAAAATTGTGAATTTTTAAAGTTCTTCGAAAATGTAGGGTCGGGAAGCACGTGTCCTCCACAATTTAAAAAGAGCGATTTTTTTTGGGGAGCCAAGCGCACAAGCATTCCACTCAGCCATATAAAGCATTACCCCAGCCAGCCTTAAATCTGACTTTCATGTTTAATCGCCACGAGAACACCAGCCTCGCGCAAAAAAAGATAGACCATCATATGATCTATCTTAGGTTCGCTATATGGAGCGGGTGATGAGAATCGAACTCACGTAGTCAGCTTGGAAGGCTGAAGTTCTACCATTGAACTACACCCGCAACAATAAATGGTGACCCGTGGGCGATTCGAACGCCCGACCCTCTGATTAAAAGTCAGATGCTCTACCAACTGAGCTAACGGGTCATTTATAGTTGCGAAAATAAATATTGGCTGGGGTAACTGGATTCGAACCAGTGGAATGCCAGAGTCAAAGTCTGGTGCCTTACCGCTTGGCTATACCCCAATAAAAAATTTAAGATGGTGGGGAGGGACGGATTCGAACCGCCGAACCGTAAGGAACTGAGTTACAGTCAGCCGCGTTTAGCCACTTCGCTACCTCCCCAGCTCTTTTTAAATAATGGTGCCGACTATAGGAATTGAACCCACAACCTACTGATTACAAGTCAGTTGCTCTACCAATTGAGCTAAGTCGGCACATCATGGTGGAGGTTGAGGGACTCGAACCCCCGACCCTCTGCTTGTAAGGCAGACGCTCTCCCAACTGAGCTAAACCTCCACGATTTTATCGGTGCAGCCACTTCCCTTTGGGGAACAGCGCTCATATATAATACCATCTGAACTTTCTTCTGTCAATATTTTTTTAGCTTTTTTTATAAATTTATATTTGGCTTAAAAAAACATCAAATAAACCGATAAATACAGGCTTTTCTTCCAATCAAAAATCATGCTGAAATTTTTATTTTAAAAATATTACTAAGAAATTATTCAACAATTCCCTTATGAATTTTAACATAGTCATCTATGTTAAGTACATGAATCATTACTTCATTGCGGTAATCAAAATCATCAGAGTTAATTTGTCCTTTTTTCTTGACTAAATTCGTAACTTTCTCAACTTCTTCTTCCTTAACTCCTAACAACAACACAGTATGTCCATATTGCAAAAAATCTCCACTACTCCCAATATTTGTAGCATAATAATTGTTATCTACCAATATAGAGGTAATTTCATCTGCATACTCGTCACCAGCTACTAACATTATCAATTTCATCAAATCACCTCGTTTATAATGATACCATAATACTCAACGAAATACTTCCTCGTTTTTGTTAAAATAACTTTTTGCGACATCTAAAAAATAGTCACTAGATTTATCTTCATCAAAAATGTGTTTCCCATCTCTCATAAACTCATTTATAGAAACATTCAGATAAAGTTCTTCTGCATGATTGGGTTTATCAGGAACTGGATCATCCCATGTTACATCTATATATCTCCACCCTGCATTACCATATACTAAATTCCATCCATGATTCATTGTATCACTAGATACATAGATAGCCGGTATATCCGCAAGTCGTGCTAACATCATAAATGCTCTACTATAGCCAGAGCACACTGCATTCTTATCAACTAAGGCTCCAGCTGCTTTAAATACATTTGGATATTTGGAATTGTTCCCTTCACCAATTTCACTATATATGGTCGTTTTAATTAGATAATCATGGATTGCTTTTATTTTCTGATCTGCGTCCATATCCGGAGTGATTATTTCACTATACACTTGTTTTGCAGATTGTTTTGCTTGTTGGTATCTTTCATCTAGATTTATTATTTCCACTTCATTAGAGCGATAAATTAGCTTTCCTTGATGATTTTCATAATCTGTCGTAGATAATTGTAAAGAAATATCATAGGGTTCAATATAACTTAAATAATTTGCAGTCTTATCCATATCCATTTTATCTGGCGCTTGATATGAAATTTTTGATACACCTTTATTGATATTGTATTCAAGTATCCTCGCTAGCTCAAATTCGTCTTCTACATAATAGACTATATCACTCTCTTCATATTCACTCTTTTCAATAGTTTTTATCTCTTGATCTGCTAATGAATAGCTGGATTTATCTACTTTTTGTGATGTTACCTTTTGTTCGCTAACTTTATATTCACGGACTTTACAACCTGTTATCATTGTTAAACTTACAATCACAACACATATCATAGATGTTTTTAAACGCATGATCATCCCTCCACTCGTAATAGTTTATGCTCTTCTTATCATCTTATATCCTATCGATTCCAATGCTTAGGAAATTGGAGGTATCTAGGAAGCTTTGTAGAGCTATCACCGATACATGAGTTAATCTGCATTTGAGTCAGAAACAGACTTTCGCTTAGGTCACTACCCTTAAAATTAGCATCCCTTATATCTGCTCCAAGGAAATTAATATCACGTAAATTACATTTCTCAAAATTGGTTGCCATCAAATATGCCATAGTGAAATCCATGCCTGCTGTAGCTATTTCACGCATATCTTTACCCACATAATCTTTTTTCTTGCTAAAGTGCGTTCTGTTTTTATGGAAATACTCTCTCGTAAATTCTTTTAGAACAACATTGGCAGATGATTGATAATTCTCCACATCAAAATTATTGAAATTATCTTTTTCATTAAAATCAATGTTCTCATATGTATTCAATAATTGCAAAACTCTATCTCGTAACTGTTGGACCTCAGTTTTATCATATACTTCTAATAAGTACCAAATCACTTGATGAAGTCTCATAACCTTATAAAACGTTTGATAAATTTCATTGGAATCAATTTTATGATTTTTCCAAGTCTGATCTTCAAAAATTTGTGATGTTTTTTGACCTGCACCACAACAATCAAATGATATGCACCCTTTTCGTTTATCTGACACCAAAGTTTCATGTTTGATACATTTGAAATTATCATCTAAATTCACACAAGGTACTCCTGCCTGTTTATCTTGTGGAAACCCGTCTGACTTTGCACAATAAAACGCCACGCAACACAGTCCGCAGCATTTTTCGCAATCAATTCTCAATCGTTTTCTTATGTTTTCTGTATTCATGATACCTCACACTTATAGCTTTAGTGTAACATCTATCATCAACGAAATACAAGTACAAATGACATTCCTTCTATCTCTTGTTGCGCAAATATAGAGCCATTCATCTTCCTCATCAATTCTTTGCATATATACAATCCAAGTCCACTTCCCGATTTCCCATCTATATTTGAGCCACGATAAAAACTATCAAACAAATGATTGAATTCATTATCTGATACGCAATTCCCTGTGTTGTAAACTTTGATTAACTGACAATAGTCTTCCTCATAGAAATCAATTTCAATCAATCTTCCATCTCCGTATTTAAATGCATTCTCAAACAAATTCTCGAACACTTCTTGTGCACGATGAATATCCCCATTCAACAAACGATTCTTATAAGGATTTACATGTAATGTAATATTTCGTAATACGCATTGCTCTTCATAGATTGTAACTACATTTTTTATTAAATCAGCTAGATAAAAATCTGTATTTTCTATCGTAAAATCGATTATATCTTCCTTTGAAGATTTTATAATTTGCTCAACATATCTATCGATTTCTTCACTCTTTGATTGAATTTGATGGATGGCATGTTTTCGAGTTTTCTCATCCTCATACAGGTTTTCGTCCAAAGCTTTCCCATATAGCTTTATCAAGTTTAATGGAGTCTTTATGTCATGTGATAAAGAAAGAAGCATTTGTTTCTTTTCTTTCAACACATCATACTGTCGATTTTTTGATGTATCTAACGTGTCTTTAAGTTGACTCATCCCCCATAGAAATTTTTGAAAATATCTACTTTTTTCTATCTTTATATCCCCTTTAAAATGTCCATATGCTAATTTCTCTGGCAAATCACTTAGTTGGTGAAAAGGACGAACTATGAATTTACGAATGTAAAGCATAATACATAATATGAAGATGAACAAAGACAATAGACATCCCTCGACCAAGACAAGTATATTTTTTTCATTATATCTAGGAAGTTGATATGTGAATTTTAAATAACCTTTTAACTGATTATCCTCAAGCCATGGTTTTATCATCACATTGAGGCTACTTTCTTCTTGATAAAACTCACTAATTACAGTTGCATTATTTTCAAAATCACTTAAAAAGTCTACATTTTTAACATACGTAAACTTTTCTATTTGTAAATTTTTTAATGATTCCTTATCCTTTAATTGTTTTAATATACGATTTATTTCAATTCGATATTGATTTTGACTATCATGCTCCATTTTCACTAAAGAAGCTCCTGCAAATATTGATAATCCAAAGTACAATAGAATCACTATGATAATCATTTGATTATACTTCTTCATAGCGATATCCTATCCCCCATATAGTTTGAATACGTTTTGGGTTGCGAGGATCATCCTCTATTTTTGAACGCAGCATTTTGATATGCACCGTTAATGTTTGATTTTCGCTGAAACTATCAAATCCCCAAATCTGATTAAATATGTATTCCTTTTGTAAAGATTTTCCTGTATTTTTCACAAGTAACATAAGCAATTCATACTCTTTTACATTAAGTTCAAGTTCTTTGTCATGAAGGAAAACACGATGAGCTTCTTCATGAATACAAATTGCGCCAGAATATAACAAATCACTCTGTATTTGTTTCGTATAAAACCGCTGCATTAAAACACGTATCTTTGCACAAAGGATATCTATATCAACTGGTTTTTCTAAATAATCGTCAGCACCTAATTCAAATCCCATCAATTGATCACTTTTATTTGATTTCGCACTGATAATGATAATTGGTATATTTTGTTGTTTTCGTACCTCTTTACAAACAGCAAAACCATCCATTTCTGGTAACATGATATCCAACAAAAGTAGTTTTGTAGTATGTTCATTGAGCCAAAGAATAGCTTCTTCGCCACTGGTCGCGTGGTATAGCGAAAAACCTTCCTTGTTTAGAAAGGCTTTCATTAATTCTGCTAATTCTTTATTATCTTCAATCAGTAAGATATCTTTCATTTTGCTACCATCCAAGTTTTATCAACCACTCATTCAGCATTCGCTCTCTTGCATATAAATCTTGCGCAGTACTCCATTTTCCAAGGGAGATTTCATCACGAATATCTCCATCTTCAATATAGAGAACTCGCTCACATTTGGACGCAACTTTCATATCATGCGTAACAAGCATAATACTAGTTCCATCTTCATTGATACGATTCAACTCTTCCATAACCTCTAATGAGTTTTGTTTATTCAAAGCCCCTGTAGGTTCATCCGCAAATACAATCTTAGGGTTATTGATTAAACTTCGGCATATACATGCACGTTGTAATTGCCCACCAGAAACTTCATTTACCCCATTATGGGCTACTTCATTGATACCAAGTTTACTCATAAGTAGCTGTGCCCGCTCTTTGATTTCTTTTCTTCCCTGTGCATTTTTCCCTTCTTTACTCTGATATGCTGGTAATACAATATTATCATAGATAGAAAGATTTTTCAGCATATACATTTGTTGAAAAACAAATCCCATCTCTTGTAAACGAAGATCACTCATTTCGTTTGATTTCAAAGATGTGAGTTCCTTCCCGAAAAAGTCAACATTTCCTGCTGTTGCCTGATCCATCCCACTTACAGTATACAATAATGTCGTCTTCCCAGATCCTGAAGGTCCCATAATAGCGACCATTTCCCCATTTTGTATTTCAAAATTCACGTTACGTAGCACATTGTTTTGTCGTTTATTTACTATATATGTTTTACATAGATTCGTTATCTTTAATGTTTGCATTTTGATTCTCCTCCTATTCAAGATTATTCATTTCACGAATATCTACTCGTTTAACACCATGAACTGCCAATAATGTCGCAATCATAACACCCGCTAATAAAATCCCAGGATACACAACATATACTTGTAAAAAGTCAATTTGTATATCTACTTCTGCACCCATAATAGCAAAGATAGGTTTTAATAGATATTGGTTACTCAATAAACTTAAAGGCACCAAAATCAGGAAGGAAGCCAATACTACCAAAGTCATTCTACCTACTTGCCAATTGCAAATGGAACGATAGCGGAATCCAACACTTTTCATCATCGCGATTTCCCCTTTTTCTCTAGTAATAAATAACTTTTCCATCAACAATGTAATCAACATAATCACCAAGCATAGCATCGCAGTCATTGGAACCACAAGTTGTCCTAAAATATCTTGTATTCCTCCCACATTTTGATTTACCAACTCTTGTCCTGTTAACCACTCATAATTTGGAAAGTCTACACTCAATTTCTTCGCAAGTTCTTCTTGAGATAAATCACTATCCAAATGAACCATCACACTCCAATAATCAAACATAATTTCTTCGCTTGTATCCACAAGTGGGTTCAAACGTGCACTCATTCCTAGTTGCATATAATCAGTATAAGAACCTGTGATTAACATACGCTGTTCTTTCCCATTAATGGTTGTCTCTACATAATCTCCAACACCCCAGCCTTCTTCTTCCATGATAGATTTTGAAAATGCAATTTCATTGATAAGCTTTGGCGCCTCTCCTTGGGAATAATGCGCAAAATCGTTTTCTTTCCCCATCACTTGAACACTCATGGCTTTGCGGCTCATTGCGTTTTCATCTTCACGAAATTTCAAGAAGAAAATTAAATCAGATGTAAACTCAGCTTCATATCCTTTTTCTTTCATTTCTTTTTGTAATCTGGTAATCCCTTTTTGTAAATCATCTACACTCAAATACTGTCCTTCATCTTTTGATTCTATTTCACGTACAAAGACAGAACTATTCGGATTTAACATAAACTTGGTAACCATCTCGCTACTTGTCATAGTATTAAGTGTATTCAAAGGTATCGTCATAAGAATACAGCTAAGACAAAATGTGATAATCAAAACTGCATATCGACGAATATGAACAAATATGTCATTGAGTCCTAAATATAGGAAAACTGGCATATGGAGACGTTTTGCCAAGCTCAACCCTGGTCTTTCATGAAAGCTTTCGCCTTTACTACCTCCATGGATTGCTGCTATGGCAGAAACTTTATTTAGTTTGCGTGTACAGAAATAACAGAACGATAACACCATGATAATGATAAAGGCTGCACATAATAGGTTGATACCTATATTAATATCCCCACTTGCCATAATCATATTTTCACTTACACTTGCAATCATAAAGTTGCTTACTGGAATACTTATAAACAATCCCAAGCACGCACCAACACTTACAATGGCCAAGTACTTAATTAGATATAATTTCTTAATTTGAAAATCTCGAAGACCAATCGCTTTCAATATTCCAATCTCTTGATATTGTTCTTCCATCGTAAATACCAAAGTAAATCTAAGAACTAACATCGCAATCAAAATTAGACATACACCAATCAATATCAGAAGCCCTGCCATAATCATATCAAACGAATACACCATCTTATACATGCTCTTTGAAACTGCATTAAAGATACTTGGAAACCCTTGATCATCAAGTTTTTTAGAGAATGTAACTTCATCAGGAGACATGATGTAATATAATCCAAGTGTCGTAAAATGTTCTCCTACTTCCTTGTAATCATCCTCATTCATTACAATACGACTCATTCCAACCATTTCATTTCCATAAGCCGCATCTTTCATTTCCACGGTTACTTTAAACGAACGTTCTTTATCATCTACTGATAAAATTAAGTTGTCTCCTTCTTTCAACTTATTGCGATTCATAAGCGATGTGGACATCGCCACCTCTCCTGAAGCTAGTGCAAATGATTCTCCTTGTTGATCATATACTTTATTATAATCAACATCCATTGCACATATATATAAGGAAGCTCCATTGCTATCAATACTTTTCTTTTCATCTCCATCTACTTGCGCCAACGCTTTGTTTGGAAGCATTCGAAAAGTACTATAATCATACGTTGTAACCAATCCCTCTTCTTTTTGCGTATTTAACCATGCGTTAATTTCTGCATTATATTTTTCTGAGTTCAATACAACATTAGTATCAGGAATGTTTGCATAATCCATATAATAATCAACGGCAGATGAGACAATCATAATATTATTTACACTGCTTGATAGAAATATAGTAGCTAATGTGATAAACAAAAAGAGGATAGCATTTACGCCTTTTCTTTTCATCATATCTTTTTTTAATATTTGAAATAACATATATTCAGTTCCTTTCTATCTCCTTAAGATGTCTCAAGTATAACAATCCAATTATGAAAAAATCCTTAAATACTATAAAACTATCACAAAACTCTTTTTTCTTGTCCTATCTCGCAATCATTTATAACGTATAGTAAACGTTTTTTATAATGTAAATGAAGTATAGCATATTCAAAAAAATTCTCCATTCACTTTATAATATATTTCTAAATTCCCCTTTATTTATCGCTGAATTTTGCGAATAAAAATTTTATATTTCCAATTTCTCCCTCAATTTGATTTTCCTTCCCCTATCACACATCCTTTCTAACCTAAAAAAAAGTGCATATCCTCTATCCAGAACATACACGCCTTACTAACATGGAACTATATCCTATAAGATTTCATATCAAACTTGCTGTATCTACCTATACCCTCATCTAGTTTGATAAAAACGTTACTAATTCTTTGCACACCCCATCTGTATTCGCAAACACAGCTCCAGTAGAAGATGATGTGAAAAAGTCTCCCTGTATTTCACAAAACCCACCAGCCTCTTTTAAAACAATCATAGCAGCCCCATAATCCCAACATTTCACATGCATCGATATATACGCATCTAACGCCCTACTCGCAATATGACAAATACTAAGAGAAGCACACCCTAAGCTTCTATGACCACGAATATTTCCTTGAAGAGCTATCAAATGTTTCCCATAACGCTCATAAACGCTAGCCATGGTATGCAAGCTTACATCCACCACACACTCTGATAACCTTTTATCTTTTATAACTTCCAACTTTTCTCCATTCAAATAAGCGCCTTTCCCATAAACCCCAACAAACATCTCGTCTTTCATCACATCATATACAATTCCAAACACTGGCAAATAATCATGATAATATGCAATAGATATCGCAAAGTCCTGATGTGCACTTATAAAATTTGTTGTCCCATCAATCGGATCGATAATCCATAAATCTTCCCCCATTTCTCGATGTTGTTCTTCACCAAGAAAATAATGAGTAGGATATTTCGTAGACAGGTAAGTCGTAATCCTTCTCTCTATTTCTTCATCCAAATCACTTACCAAGTCAAAACATCCCTCTTTTTCACGTATTTGGTTGGTATATTCCTTACGTAAAAACTTGCCGCATTCTTTTACAAATAATATTGTGCTTTCCAGTATTTCATTTTGCATAAACAATGCTCCTCACTTCTCCATTCACTTTGAACTTCACCAATCATCGGCTCCTTGCCATACTTACCATGAAAATCACTCCCCCCCGTTTGTAACAAGTGATAGTTTTTCGCAAATGCATGGAGATATTCCACTTGCTCTTTGTTGTGTGAACTATGATAAACTTCGATTCCGTTGATACCAAGTTCATAAAACCGCAACAACTCCTCTTCCACATGACTTTGATATGGATGCGCCAATATAGCGATACCTCCATCCTCATGAATTGCCTCAATCACCTCTTTAACACTTGGATATTCCATTTCTTTTTGACAGATACCAGAATTTTTAAATAATGTCTGATACAATGGAGCATATAGTTCATCACAATACCCTTTATCTACCAAAACCTGAAGAATATGCTGTTTATAAATCGTCCCACTTTTTTTCGCATATTGTTGTACTTCTTCTACTGTTATCTCATATTCATGCGCTCGCAATTGTTGAATTTGCCATAATGCCTTTTCATGCAATCTCTCTCTTGTCTTCGCACATAAAATATCAATATGCTCTGTCTTCTCTGGCAGACAGTATCCAAGGATATGAACATCCTTTTGTGTCCTTGTATCTACACAAGAAAGTTCAATTCCTTTGATTAACTGTCCAGAAAACTTTTTGTTCTTTAATTCCTCATATACCGCAAAGGTATCATGATCTGTAATCGAAAAAGCATACATCCCCTTTTCTTCGACTATATCTAAGATTTCATCCACACTACAAGATCCATCACTATATTCACTATGAATGTGTAAATCTACTGTGTTCATACCATCAAGCCCTGTTGCATATTAAATTCTTTATCACAAAGACCTTCCATAAACTCTAAATCATGAAATATCCCCAACATCGTTGTTCCTTCATTTTTCAATTGTTCAATCAAATCTCGAACTTTCTGTTTGCTACTCGCATCCAAGCTTGCGGTAGGTTCATCCAACAATAATAATCTTGGACGTTTTACCATGGCAGCCGCAATATTTAAACGAAGTTTTTCTCCACCACTAAAAGTGTTTGGATACATATCCCAAAGCGAGGCATCAAGTTCAAAATGCTTCAACATCGCAATCGCCTCTTCTTGCGCCTCTTCTTTTGTTTTCCCCATTTCCATCACCGCATTTTCGATAATACTTCTTGCGCTCGTTCTTGGCATAATATGAAGAAACTGAGAAACATAACCAATTTCATGCTTTCGAAGATACATCATTTCACGCTCACTCGCATGGCATATATCCATCTTTCCAAAGCGTTCACTATCATATACTATAGAACCCTCATCCGGAAGATTTGTTCGATATATACCTTTTAAGATTGTTGATTTTCCACTACCACTTTTTCCAGTAATACCAACGAATTCACCTTTTTTAATACTCAAAGATATCCCTTTACACGCATGAATCACCTTATCGTTATTGACATACATGTGGAATGTTTTACCTAGATTCTCTATTTCCAACAAGTTATCTTTCTCCATGTTTGTAATCTCCTTTATATTTTTTTATAAACGCATCAATATCCAACAGAAAATCCTGAAAATTTTCTCGTATATATGCATCCTCAAAATCCCACCATTTGATTTCTTCTAATGCGGCTATTTGTTCAGAGTCAAAGCGAAATCTGAGTATCTTTGCGGGAACACCTGCAACAATCGCATAAGGAGGAACATCTTTGGTCACCACTGCCCCAGAACCAACGACTGCCCCATTTCCTATTTTCACACCAGCTTCAATAATCGCACCGTGTCCAATCCAAGCATCATTTCCAATATAAGTACGCTTCATTTCTCTTCGCTCAAAGAACTCTTCATCATCATGATCATCCATATCATACATCTTCCTTCGATATGTAAAATGATGATCGCTCACTCTTTCTAAAGGATGTTGCGTCGCTCCAATACGAACATTTCTCGCAATATCCACAAACTTTAAAACGGTTGTATTTTGCAACATACAATTTGGTTCACAATAGGAATAATCCATCATCACAACATGTTCTAAAACACTATTATCTCCCACTTTGTTATATGTACTAAATTCTACCTCATCCAATACCACATCTTCCCCGATGACAACCTCTTTACCTAATTTCATTTTTATACCCTATAATGGTTTTGCGCAATGCAAGTTCCATCCACAAACACATCTGTAATGGCAGGTAATCCATTCGGTAATTTACGTATGATCAACAAGTCTGCCTTTTTTCCTTTTTCAATAGAACCCACGATATGATCAATTCCTGTTGCTCGTGCTGGATGTATCGTAAGTTTTGCGACCATATCCCAAATTGTCTGTCCCTTTTCTTCCATAATAAATATGGCATGTAATAAACTTGCTGGATAATAATCTGAACATAGAATATCCGCAACCCCTGCTTCTACTGCCTCACTCGCACTCAAATTCCCTGAATGAGAACCACCCAACAAGATATTTGGGGCACCTACAACTGTGTACATCCCTTTTTCTTTTGCGCTCTTCGCAACTTCTAATGTAATAGGAAACTCTGAAATCACTGCACCAAACCCCTTTACGATATCCAACTTCTCTATCGTATCATCATCGTGTGATGCGATAGAAATTCCTTGTTGTTTCGCTAGCGTCGCTGCTTCTTCTATCATTTCTAAGGTAAGTTTTTCTCCATCCATACGACGTTGTACTTCTTGTTCAACCTCTTCTTCGCTTAATTTCTTCGCAGAGCGTACATAGTTACGATATGTTTCAATATTACGATATTGACCTTGTCCTGGTGTATGATCCATAAATGAAATCAAGTGTACACGTTTCTCTTTCAAATATTCCATCATCAAAGGAAATTGTGCGATATTATCAATCTCGAAACGCATATGAAAGCGATGATGAATCAAATGCAATTGAGAATGGCTCTTCTCAATGATATCTGCTAATTTCTTTACATGTTCTGGCTTTCTCATAGGAGATGCACCTACACCTTCCCAAATACTTACAGAATGAAACATCGTTGTAATCCCATGTGTACAACATTCTTTTTCAAATTCATAAACCGCCAATTCCATATCCATAACACTACTTGGACGAGGTGCAGCCATAGCTTCAATATGGTCAGAGTGAATATCAATAAAACCAGGTGTCACATACCCACCATAAGCGTTATATTCTTCATCCACCAATGGCATATCCATCGTTGGTAATATCCCCACAATACAATCATTTTCAATAAGTACTACATGATCCCTCAATATTTTATCTTCTAAAACAATGATTCCATTTGTAATTGCTTTCATCTTATATGAGCTCCTTTATAGTAGTGAATATACAAGTTGTTGCGTGTATGGATGTTGTGGATCTTCCATGATTTGATCAGTTAATCCTTGTTCAATAATCTTTCCATCCAACATCACAATCGTGCGATCAGCCAACATTTTAATGACGCCTAAATCATGTGAAACAACAATCATGGATACATGCAATTCTCGTTGTATTGATTTGATTAGGTCCAATACATTGGCTTGTACGCTCAAATCCAATCCAGTTGTCACTTCATCAAGTAATAAGACTGGCGGATTGTTGCTTAATGCTTTCGCGATTTGTACTCTTTGTTGCATACCTCCAGAAAAATTACGAGGTTCTTCTTTCATTCGATATACAGGTATTTTTACTTCATCCAATAGATTTTCTCCGCGCTGTTTCATAAAGGCAACGTTGCGATTTCCTGCCGCAATCAATTTCTCCGCAATATTTGCGATACTTGTAAAATTCATACGTAATCCCAAATACGGATTTTGATACACCATACCTAATACATGATTACGAATATAGCGCTGTTGTTGAGATGATTGTGCAAACATATTGGCTTCCCCATTTTGATAGGTACGGATGCTACATTCCCCACTCGTTACATCTTGATCAAAGTATAAACACTTCATCATCGTTGACTTCCCACTTCCACTCTCTCCAACGACTCCTAAAATTTCTCCATCGTATACATCAAAGCTAATATCTTGACAAGCATATACGGTCCCGCAAACTGGACAATAATTTCCTTGTAATGCATCTGGTTTATCTTTGCAATGTACACATCCATCTCCAAACTGTTTGTTTAGATTGCGTACACGCATCATTGGTTTTTCCTGCTCCATACTTATCCTCTCTTATTTCTTCTTTGCAAACAATAGCTTGTATCGTTACATTGATAATAGACAGTTCCATTTTCTTCATGAATGATTTCATCTAGGAACACATGCTTTGCCCCACATAAACGACAAGATTTCCCTTGAAAATTTTCCCTTTGAAATGGTTTATCTTCAAAGTCTAGTGAAACTACTTTTGTATAAGGTGGAACTGCATAGATTTTCTTTTCTCTTCCTGCCCCTAACAAAATTAAAGCTTCACTCTCATGCATTTTTGGATTGTCAAACTTAGGAATGGGAGAAGGTGCCATCACATAACGATCATGTACCATCACAGGATGATCCGCTCCACTTGTCATATCATCAAACTTCATAATTTGTTCATACAACATCAACCAAGCTCCTGTATATTCTTTTTCCGCATGAAGTTGTTTCGTAACCCTTTCACTTGGTTCATATTCTCGCAATGGTTCTGGAGTCGGCACTTGTAAGATTAAGATTTGGTCTTGATGCAACCCAATCTCTGGAATACGATGTCTTGATTGAATCAAACTAGCCTCTTCACTATCATTTACCAACTTTACTCCTGTAGTTTCTTGTATTAAATTTTTGATACTAATGGCATTAACACTTTCATCGCTACCCTGATCAATCACTTTCACACTATCTTTTGGTCCTATCAAGGATAAGGTCAACTGAATACCACCTGTTCCCCAACCTCTAGCAATGGGCATTTCTCTTGAGGCAAAAGGTACTTGATACCCAGGGATCGCAATTGCTTTTAGGATGGATCGGCGTATTTCACGCTTACTTCCTTCATCAAAGAATGCATAATTATATTTCTTTTTCATCGTCTGCCTCTTTTCTAGTTTTTCGCATCGCATTCAACTTGGATTGGAAAGTTACATAATGTGGCAACTTTAAATGAGAAATAAAGCCTGTTGCTTCAATAGAATCGATATGATAAAGCACAAACTCTTCATCATTTACCGCAAACTTCTTTTCTTCACTTTCCAAACAATGATCCAATATACTCATCGCAATGGTCTTTGTTTCATTTTGCCCATACGTAAGCCCATATCCAATTTGAAACTCTAACTCTTTTTCTCCCTTACTATTTGTTTTCGTTACAGGAATCAAACTTTCTACTTCTGTTACCTTGATATCTCCAATATAATAACAATCTTCATCTTTGCTTTCTCCATAAGGATCTGCGATATAAATTGGTAATTCACCAACACGAAGTTCACTTACCGTAGGATGTACAACGCCATATCCTCGTAAGGATGCATACCCCAATGCCGTAACTGCCTGCGTCATTCCTCGACTTAAGATTTGAAGGCGTTCACTACGCACGGTTGGAAAGGTTAACATCTGTTTCGTTGTATCTTTTGGTTTTTGATTATTTATTTCAACTTCAGGCAACAACCCTTCTTTTCTTAAATATTCACTTACTTTAGGAATTCGCAAATCATCACTTGTCCCCATTTCTTTTTCATTTAAGAATTCCTGTAGGTATTTTTTGATATCTTTTTCTTTCTCTTTACTCAATGTAAAATCCAACAAACGATGCGTATAATCATACGTAGATCCTAAAATCTGTCCTTGTGGTATATCTTTAAATGCTGCGGATATTCTACGTTCTACTTGCATGCTTTCACTTTCAATGATTGTGGAATAATATTTTCTAGGAAGAGTGGATCGATATGCCCTTAAAAGAAAGACTGCTTCTTCCATAGAACCCTCTCCCTGTTTGATTGCTAGTGCTGCTAGTTCAGGAGCGTATAGAGAAGCTTCACTCATCACTTGATCTATCAATAGACGCATACTTCCTTCAATCGTTTTTACATCTGCACATACGCCTTGTTTGACTCTTTCATACTTCAAACGACGAATACTTTCTTCAATGGCTTCACTGCCACCTTTGACTGCTACATATGCCATGTGCTAATTCCTCTCTATCCTTGTGGTTCTTGGTAACGCCATCATATTGTTTTTACGATCCACAAAAATCAAATCGATTCCCAGTGGAAATTCTTTATTCTTTTCATTTCTTGCCAGCATCCATTCTTCTTTCATTCGAATACCAATTGATTTTTCTGTTTGAATCCCTGGACCTTGCACGCGATACTGATGACTAGAACTTAATTCTTCACATTCAATGATCATCGTTGCGCCTAGTTGAGGATCTTTTAGGGTTCCCTCATTTGCTTGTTCAATGAGTTCTTGTAAAGAGGTAGAAGAAGCACCACATACAAAGATATAGGCAGCTTCCCTCACATCCACACAAGGACAATACGTCATATTACTAAACCCCACCGCAAGTGTTGAATCACTACTTGCTAATGCAAAACTTGTATCTGTATCCAACAACATATGCATAAGCAAACGTGTCGATGGATAACAACTCCAATCATGATCCATATATTGCACTTCTTCCGCAAGGGAGTGAATATCTCCTGGATAGGAGAATGCTTTTATTACCTTACGAAATGCTTTCTGTACATCAAATACCATATCAAATTTCATATTGTTCTCCCTATACATCCATCGTATCGAAGTTCACTTTGGTCTTCATAATCTTTCGATGTTTTTGTGTACGTTCTTCTTGTAAACGTACCGCTTCTTTCTTTAACTCTATTTCAAACTCACTTAACAAGGGCAGCTCTGCTTTATAAGCCGCATCAATCACTGCCAAGTCATATGCTTTCTGTAGCTGATTTCCAGTAATGATGCCAATTCCAATATGTCCATTACAAGATACCTTTGCCTCTGAAACAAATACTTCTCCTAAATAAAACAAGGAATTTTGAGCACTCTCTCTCATCTTGACCATAACAAGTCCGGTTGCTGGTTCTTCTAACAATGTCATCTGTGCACTGTTTTCTAGTTTATCCGCCCATTTATCAAGAAAGTTTTCTTTACAATGTATCAATATTTCACAGCGTTCTTTTCTTTTCATAGATCCTCCTTATGTTACAAACGTAGTGTACCTTGTTTTCGAACGACTTTCGTTAACACAAAGTTAATGTTCTGTATTGCTTTGGATAAATTCCATCATGAAAACCCTATCACGCTATATATTTGCAAATTGTACGTAAATAAATCTTTGAAATTATCAATTTTAGGATAAAATCGAGTAGGAGATAAATAATTATTTTATTTATCGTCCTCTCACACCACCGTACGTACGGTTCCGTATACGGCGGTTCAGCATATTTTATATAGAATTGTTTCGATAGAGGGTTTCCATTGC
>NZ_JBSPFA010000021.1:0-58788 GCF_053848885.1 Amedibacillus sp. YH-ame10 | reverse complement strand
AGGTATTTATTCCAATTGACTCCTTCCATCACTTTAAGAAAACTGAACACTGGATCTGAAGAATTTAACTTTTTTCCTAAATCTAGTGGTAAAATCATCTGTTGTGTAGTATAATCCATATTGCTTAGGTATGGATAATTTAACTCTAACACATTGTTGTTTTCCATAGTTAAATTATACCAAAAAAACACGTCTTCCTCTTATGAGATTGACGTGTTTTTTTATGTTATGGCTGTTTCTTATTCGTTACAGCCTCTTTTTTTACCAGCTTCCGCCGCCTCCACCACCGAAGCCTCCACCAGAGAAACCTCCGCCGCCAAAGCCTCCACCACCAAAGCTTCCTCCACCAATCCCCTTACCTCCAGTAGGCGCAGGAATATGAGAGGCTGCAGTAGAAATACTATGGAAACAATAATGGAAATGATTCCACCATAATACTGTTGTAAATAAATTGCCATTATACCCCACATACCAATCAGGAGCAATCACCGCAATACTTTCAAACTTTTTCACCCATGTATCAGAAATACCCAATACATATGCGTATGGAAGGATGTTATAAAAGGCAGTTGGATTTTCTTTCACAAGCAATTCCAAACGATCCTTTTCACAGTTCAAGATAAAATCTTTCAATCCAAGAATCTGTCCTAACCATTTATTCCCTTGAGGAGTACGTTTGTCCATAAACATCATAATGATGATCAACAATACACTTACAATACTACTAATCACAATTCCAATCCAAGATACTTCACAAATATATTGCATGAATATATTAACTCCGATAAGAATAGCATTTAATACAAGGCATCCTACACTTGATAATAAGAAGACAGAGTTTTTCATAGAATAACGTAAACGCATAATAAATATCCATGGAATACAACTCACTCCCAATAAAACAGAAGGTATTAAATATACAAAATAAATCTGGAATAACCCATAGATTTCTCTTGCGGCCAAAGTAACTGATAATAAACCTGGCAACATAATAAAGAAAATCATGATTATTTGTAGAACGATTGAATTGTTGTTATAAATACGACGTTTCTTACTAGAGTGGAAATAATTCGTTAACATTGATTTTGAAGATTGTAACGCTTCTCCTACTTTCAAACCAGTCATTTCACTTTCACTAACGATTGTATTTTTCTTAAAAATAGCTTCAAAGAATTTACGTTCATAAGCTTTGCTGTTTTCTTTGTCCATTTCTTTTAATTTCTCTAATTTAAAGCTTCCTTCAACATCATGTATCTTTAAGAACCCACGATTTGCCCAATCAATAACCAAAGAAATCATGTCCTTGTTTTGTGCAGTATCATCTATGATATAGCCAACCTCCGCACTATTCAAACCATCTGGTGCTTTAAATTCAACAGTCACAATAATTTCATCATCTTTACCAAACTTCATAAACAACAAGAACGCAAGCAATAAAATAGCCCCAGCAACAATTGCACAGATTACTGTGTAATCTTTCATTACAGGAAATGCAAAATAATCTGTTCCTAAGTTTACTCGAATAGTCGCAAACTCATTATTATAAAGTGGGTTTGTAAGGGATCCGCGTATCGTTGTGCCATCAACCACATAGCTTAGCGTATCTCCATTTTCTCCATAAGCTCCAGTAGAAGTGAAAACTTCATTTTTATCAAATTCTTTGGGCATACGAATTTCATAGCTGAAATCTTTTACTTGTGTATCAAAATTACCAATCAAATTCCAATACAATGTTTGTGCTTTATTATCTAATCTTAAATCTCTAGTTTGAATGGTATAGGAAATCGTATAATCCTGTTTCCCTATGATGGTAACATCTCCATCTCCAAGTTTTACAATTACAGAGTCCTTATTCCCTTCTATTTCGCAAGTAGTAGAACACTCGATATTAGAAACAGGAAAGAAGTAATTCATTGTCTTAACTTCTCCACCTTCAGAAAACTGCATGCGATAAGTATTGGGAATGTTGCGATAAAACCCATGTCGATAATCCGTAAAATCCATCTGATAGGTTTCTACGATATCAATAGATCCATCTTCATGAACATCCATGACAATGTTTGCTTGATCAATAATGAATGCCTCTTGAGCAGATACAGGTAGTATGGAAAACAAACATAATCCCAACGAGACAAGTAAACAACGTATAATTTTCTTCATAATTTTCTCCCTTTGAAAAAAAGGAATAGCACAGCTATTCCTAATCACTAAAACTGTACTTTAACATTCTCTCTTTGCACAGCATCTTCAATCTCATATAATGGTTTTTTACCAA
The DNA here is from genome assembly GCF_053848885.1 of Amedibacillus sp. YH-ame10. Lineage (NCBI taxonomy): Bacteria > Bacillati > Bacillota > Erysipelotrichia > Erysipelotrichales > Erysipelotrichaceae > Amedibacillus > Amedibacillus sp. YH-ame10. The sequence continues at coordinate 56,513 of NZ_JBSPFA010000021.1, read as the reverse complement.
AATGAAATATTCCAGCTAAGATATTGCTTGGGAACATTTCCACAAGATTATTAAACTTCACACAAACTGCATTATAGTATTTACGTGAATTTGCAATCTCATCCTCAATGTTTTTTAATTCATCTTGAAGTTTCACAAAGTGTTGATCCGCTTTAAGATTAGGATATTGTTCACTAATCGCATACAAAGGCCCTAACATAGATTGGAAATTCTTTTCGGATGAAATCTTTTCATCCATGGATTGAGCTTTTACTGCCATATTACGTGCACTAATTACTTTTTCAAGTGTTTCGCTTTCATGCTTTGTATACCCTTTGATAGTTTCTACCAAGTTTGGTATCAAATCATAACGCTTTTTCAAATACACATCCATTGTAGAAAAAGCTTCTTCTACTTTATTATTCGTGCTAACAAATTTATTGTATTTGGAAACTACCCAACCTACAAGTCCTAATAAAATAACGACTACAACAATACCAATGATCACAGGTGTTGTAAAAAACATAGCAATCCCTCCTTTTAAGTTACAAATTGATTATATCATGTTCCATTAGTGCCTACAACCTTTATACAAGAAAGGATGCACAACTCATGTGTACATCCTTAGTATTAATCGAAAACGAAATTTCCATTCTCAAACACTGGAATTTCTTTACCATCCTTTGTGATACCCGTAATTTTCATATCACCTGTACCAAACATAAAATCTACATGTGTCAAAGAGATATTTGCACCAGCTTTCGCAAGTTCTTCTTCACTCATATCTTCTCCACCTTTCAAACATGTTGGATACGCTGCCCCTAATGCCAAATGGCAAGAAGCATTTTCATCAAACAAGGTATTCAAGAATAAGATATTACTCTTAGAGATCGGAGAATCATAAGGAACAAGCGCTACTTCTCCTAGATAACAACTTCCTTCATCAAAAGAAATCAATTGTGCCAATGCTTCTTTTCCTTCTTGCGCATCAAAATTAACTGCTTTTCCATCTTTAAATTCAATATAGAAATCTTCAATTAACTCACCACTATACAACAATGGCTTACTCGCATAAACAACGCCATTAACTCCTGTTTTTAAAGGCATTGTAAAAATTTCTTCTGTTGGCATATTAGGATTGAATTCTACATCCGTACCAACTTTCGTATCGCTACCACCTGACCAAATATGATGTTCAGGCAATCCTACTTCCAAATTCGTACCAAGACTATTTTCAAAACGCATTGCTTTAAAATCGTAATCGTTCAAAATCTTACTACGAGATTTAAAACGATCTCCTAATAAATCCCATTCTTTTACAGGATCATTATCTTCCTCTACATGTACTGCATGTAGAATTTGTTCCCAAAGCAATTCAACAGCTGCATTATCATCTTCACAATTAGGAAACACTTGTTTTGCCCATTCTACATTTGGAACTGCAACAATACACCACTGTGCTTTATTTAACATTGTATATTCTTGAACTTCTTTTCCTGCCTTTGACATTGCGAATTGATATTTTGAAATTTTCTCTGCATCCAATCCTTTAAAAATCCCAGGTTTTTCTGAAATGATATGGAGAATACAAGCCCCTTCTTTAAAATACGTAAGTTTACTATCAATCACAAAAGGTCTAATATTCGTAAGTGTTTCCTCATCTTCATATAGATATTGTGAACGTCTTACACACTCATCGATATAGTTAACAACAACTTGTTTTGCACCTGCTTTATAAGCTTCCTCCACACATGCACGTGTCATATCAATAGCTTCAACACTTGTGTTAATCATCAAAATTTGTCCCTTTTGTACATTGACTCCCTTACAGACTGCTAATTTTGCATATTTCTGAATAATCTCTTTATTCATAAACTTCTATCTCCTTCTAATGGTGCTTATAACTTAATCAATATAAGCACTTGGTAACATTGCTGCACCAACAATTCCTGGTTCTTCTAATTGTGCTTCTTTAAATACAACTGTCTGCATTCCTTTATGAATCATCGTACGATAATAGTTTTCCATCTTATCAAAGAAAACATCTTTGCCTTTCATAACACCACCACCAAGTACAAAGACTGCTGGATCTGCTACATGTGCAATAACAGAGAACATAACAGCTAAATCATAGGCAATATCATCACACAATTTTATAGCTTCGGCATTCCCTTTTCTAGCCAAATCAAATACGTCTCCGGCATGTGCAATTGCTTCTTCTCCAAACATGGCTTTCCCTTTACGAGTAATCGCAGTTCCACTTGCTTCATTTTCAACAGCACCTTGATTTAAATAATTTACTTTCTCACGGTTACGATCGATGATGATATTCGCAATTTCACCTGCATGTCCATTTTTACCTGCAACTACCTTTTGATCCACAATCAATGCTCCACCAATACCAGTAGAGATTGTCGCATAATATACTACATGCTCACCTTTTCCTGCGCCAAGACAAGCCTCACCCATACCTGCAACGTTTACATCATTATCAACATAAGCAGGAATATGGAAGTGTTCTTCAATTCTCTTCGCAATTGGATATCCTTCAAAGCCTGGAAGATTTGTAGCCAACACCATCTTCCCAGCAACTGTATCCACTGGACCTGGAACACCCATTCCAATACCACTACATTCTTGGTAACCATCGATCGATTCAATCATAGTGATCATTTTTTGAACCACATGTTCAACACCCTTACCAATTTCTGTAGCTTCCTTTACAATCTGTAAAATGTTTCCAGATTCATCTACTTTTGCGACACGTACATTTGTACCGCCTAAATCTACTCCAATAAATGTTTTCATTATTGTCCTCCTTTAAGATTATGCTTTTATTTTATCATATCCTCTCTCATTTTTCTTCCTTAAAATTGAAATTTTCTTATATTTATAGAATGTATTTTTTCTTTCATTTTTATGAATCCTAACGAATATCTTTCCTTAACCTTTTTAATGAAAACAATATTCCATAAAAGGAAACACCCAATGCCATCACAAACACTCCCCTCTGTAAATCATCATGTACATCACCCGTCTTAACAACTGGTTGAATCACTTTAAAGTTTTCAAATAAAATTTCATATAAATCCCCTTCTTTTACTAACTTCTTCCCATTCAAAAAAACACCATTTTCGTCGATCTTGATATGTAACACATCACTCGATAATTGATATCCCTTAGGTGCTTTGCTTTCTTTCACCCAATATTCACCATAACGTAGCTCTAACTCTACTACCCCATGTTCTTGATCTGCCTCAACACTACGCAATCTTTGTGTACATCCTTCATCTTTATACAAGGTAAACTCAAATTCTTTCATCTTAATGCTTTCTTTTGTATCTCCATCTATTTTCTTGATATATATCTTTTCCCTAATAGGTACATCAACCATTACTAATTTCTGAATTTCTTTATCTTCGTTCACTGTAAACTCTATATCTTTTGCTTTTTCATACCCAAGAGGTGCTTCTATCTCTTTTAAAATGTAACGATTCCCTTCTATCAAACCTCTTATCATATGTTCCTTCCCATCACTCTCCCATTCATCAACAATGTCTTTTGTCTTAGCAGAGACTACTTGTAACTTCGCCCCTTCCAAGTGTTTTTTTTCTTCATCCAGTTTACTCACCCCTACTTGTTTATCAAACATTTTTATTTCTTGAACCTTTGTCGTATTATCAACAGTAAACGTAACCGGTCTAGAAATCACATACCACTCAGGTGCTTCGTCTTCATAAAGCGTATACTCTTTACCAACAAGTAATCCTTCTAATTTCATAGGGCCTTTCTTACTAACCCATTCTTTTACAATTTCACCATCTTCATCAACCAATCGTAAATGAGCATTCTCAAGCGCATGGTTGTTTATATCATATTTTAAAATTTCAGTCTTTGTTTTCTGATTTTCTAATGTTAGCTCGTGTACATAAACTTCTTGTGTATTGTTTTCTTGCGTTAATTCAAAGATATACGTAGTTTCATCTTTTACATATCCATCAAGAGCCTTTGTTTCCTTACAGGCATACGTTCCTAATGGCAAACCCTCTATTTCAATTTCACCAAGTTCATTCGTTAAATAATATCCATTTTCACTGATGTCCATGGAAATAGTAGATCCCTCCTTATAAATAATGGAACCATCCGCTGGGTCAAGAACATCTGCTGCGGCAGTTAATTGATATTGAACCCCAGACAAAACTTCCCTAGTTTCTTTATCTACTTTACTAAGCTTTACTTTCCCTGTTGGTTTGTTATCTCTCACCACAACTGTAATAACAGGTGTTGTTCCATCAGGCAGTGTTTCAAACACACCACTCGATGAGATTTTAAACTTGATTGGTTTTGCTAATAGAAATCCATTTGGAGACTCTACTTCTTCCAGTTGATAATTTCCAGGATCCAATACATCATCTGTCATAACAGAACCATTTTTATCAGTTGTCCAACTATCTACATAATGTGGAAGTGGATTCCACACCCAATGTCCTACATACTCATCTTTATCAAGATTTTTAATCTTAAATTTAGCACCTGAAAGAGTGATGATTTTATCACTATCCGCATCTTTTTTCACAATGGATACAACTGCTCTAAATTTCACATCATTAAATACACGCCACACTTGGGGAGTTCTTGAATCTTTATCAATCTTAATATGAAAATCTGGTACTTTAGAATGATCAGCTTGCACTTTAGTTTCACGAACAACATAATCCCCATATGGTAACTCTTCACTTACTGCATATCCTTTTTTATCAGTCACAAGTACTGCAGTAGTTTTCCCTAGCGCATTTTTAGCAATCGGTGCTTTTTCCCAGCTTCCATAATCATCGATATCTTTCTTTGATTTCACTGTAAACTCTACTCCAGCAAGCAAATCTGCTTCTCCAGATCCATTATCAGAAACTTTAATAAGTTCAAATGCTTGTGATATCACTTTTTCTTTTACAGTTTGATTCTTCGTAATGACACTCACATTTTGATTTTCATATGATAATGTCACATCATATTCGGTAGGGTCTAATGTATACCCTTCACTTGGAGTCTTTTCTTTCAAATAATACTCTCCAAGATATAAATTAAATACAGAAGCTTGCGCATTTTTATCCGTTATAAGTGTATCCACTACAGAATCCTTTGCGTATTTCACACTTCCATCTGCAGGATCTAAGATAGATTTTCTTGCCTTAAGTTCATAGACAGCACCTTGAAGGGTTGCTTCTCCTTGTGGAACAGAACCTGTTACACCATCTTCTTTTTTTATGTTGATTGTACCAGTAACTCTTTTATTTGTTATTTCTTGAGAATATGTCTTACCATCTTCACTAATTGTATAGACTAGTTTGTCATAAGTGATAATATATCCATCAGGAGCTGTTTTCTCTAGCAAGTAATAATCACCGTATAATAAAAGCCCTGTCTTTGCTGAACCATCGTTATTCGTAGTGATATCTTGAACGTATGTTCCATTACTTTTATAAATAGAGAAAGTGGTATTTGCCTTTACAACTGTTTTCCCTGAATCTTTATCTTTCTTTACAACCTGAATATAGCCACGTTTCCAATTGTTGTTAGCAGTAAAGTAAGACGTCTCATTTGGTTTCACCTCAATACTTCTAATAGTACTATCTAAAATAAGGTGTCCAGGAACACTAACTTCTTGTACATAATAAGTAGCTGGTAGTAACTGATCCACAACAACGATACCATTTGCGCCTGTTGTATAAGTTCCTACTGGATCACTCATATCAGCATTCTTAGAAAGCTTGAACGATGTATTAGGTACATTGTTACCTAAATCATCTAGTTTGGTAATGCTCAATGATCCGAATTTGTTTACTTTAACCTTGATATTAGTTGGTATAGGATCACTTACATATAGTCTAGCTGCATCTTGAGATCCAGGTTTTTTATAAACAATGCTTGTACCAACACAATTATCAGGGATCTTATTATACAAAATAGTCGCATTTTCTGGAGTGCTAAGTTTTGCTGTAATCGTTAATGAATTACCATTTTTGCTTAATTGCAATCCGCCATCATTAACTAAATTAAATTGTTCAAACACTCCATTTATATCAGTGATAGTGATACTTTCTCCTACATTTAGCTCTAAATCATTAGTATTAAATTTTGGTAGTAGAGAATGCTTATTTATTTTATTCTGTATAGTGGATTTATAAGAAGCATACGCTGAGAAACTAGTAGAAGTAATTTTACCTCCTAATGATTCCCAAATCATAAATTGCGTAGCTAAATAATCTTCCATTGTATGATTAGACCTTACCCAACCTTCATATGCGATAATGGATAAACTCTCTTTATCATAAGCAGAAGGTGTAAAATCATTACCAGGTGCTAACACATAACCTGGTTGAACACAGAAACCATATTCTCCATCGATTAAGATAGCCTGATAATTCGCATTCCATTCAGAATGAACTCCATCAGAATTCATTACATTGACGGAGTAGCCTGTATAGGCTCCTGCAGTGATGTTGGGTGATGCTGCAGCTATTTTTGTAGGTAAGTTAAAGCTTGTGCAAACTGACAACATCGCGATAAACACCAACAAAAGCTTTTGAAATCTGTTTTTGATTGTTTCTTTCATTTTTTCCTCCAATAAAAAAGACCAGTCCATGACTGATCTATATTTAACACTTATAAAAACTAGCTTTATATCTATGAAATAGTTATAGGTGGTAATCTACCTCGATTATAATGATTCATATCATCGCTTCCTTTCACTTAAAAAGCACCTCTTTATAGAAGTGCTTGCAAATAACTTTAAAATTTTATTGGTGAGTTTCATACCAATGAACTGACCAAATGTCATCTCTTGAATTACCACAGCTATCTTCTACTGTCCATGCGTGGTACCCCATTAAATAATAAGGACTATTTTCATCAAACCATTGGCTTTGTGCCCATGAATCTGCTTCGTTTTTTGAATTAAACCACATCCCAGAGTTGCCTAATCCTTGATAAGTTCCATTAGGTGTACATACATTAGGTGTCGATGGTTGCTGTGGTTGTGAAGGTGCTTGCGTATTGTTGTTGCCTCCTGTGTTTGAATTAGATCCATTTGATGGTGCTTGAGCATTGTTTCCTGGTGTAGTTCCTCCTGCGTTATTTGTTGTGTTGTTGTTAGCATTTTCTTCTGCAGATTCTTCCACAACTTCTTTCGCCGTAACTTTTGCAGTTGCTTTCTTTGTTTTTTTATTTTTATACTGATCAGCTGCAATAACTTGGATTTCATAAGAACCTTCTTTTGTTAGATCCAATTTATCTTTGTTTATTGAGATTGTTACCTGAGATAGATCTTCTGCTTTAAAGTAATCTTCTAATTTAACCTCTGATCCAACTTCAATTGAAATTTCTTCTTTGAAATCAATGAACTTAGGTGCAGTAGTATCTTTTATCTCTACAATGAAATCCTTTTTGTTGTCCTGGTACTTTACAGATCCATTGTACTTTCCAACTGGAAGATATTCTCCTGATGAAGGTTTCAAAACACCCATTTTTTTATCTGCAGTATATAATTTGTTTTCATCAAAGGAAACAGAAGCATCTTTTGAAATGTTTTTCTTTGTATCCTTAGCAAGATATGTCTCTGCTTTAGTGCTAATTGAATCACCAAGTTCTACTACATAATTTTCTTGTTCTAGCTTAATACTGTCACTAGAACAACCTGCGAGTGATAATGTGAGCATCGTTACCAATGCAACAATAAATAATTTTCTTTTTTTCATAACCTTTTCCCACCCATTCTGTTTTATTTTTAATCATTTTCAAATATATAATGTATACACTACCAAAATCTATAAAATTTAACATCAGATCCAGCGCCTGCATTGTAGCTAGATATGGCTACAGAAACAGTGTTACTGTTGGTATCACCATCTGAGTGGAAGCCTCCATGCACAGCTTGACCATTACCAATATAAACTGCGCAATGATAAATGTTGGAGGTAGAATAATACATAACTATATCTCCGATTTGCAAATCAGAGACTTGATACCCACCGTTTCCAAAATTATCATAAACATTAACAAATGCATCTCCATTTGCGCCTGCTGCATTTATTGCTTTTTCAACTGTATTTACACAAGACCATTCCCCTAAGAAAAAACTACTATTACCAACATAACTTTTTGCGGCAGCTGCTACAGCATTTCCTACTGGGTTCGTATTTTCTTGGTTTTGTGAAGGCTGTTGAACGGGTGTGGATGATTGTGATGAATCTATAGATTGTTTTTCTTCTACAACTGGTTCTTCAACTTTTGCGATGACCTTAACTGTTGACTTCTCAGTTACTTTGTTTTTATACTGATCAGTTGCTGTAACTTGGATTTCATAAGAACCTTCTTTTGTTAGATTCAATTTATCTTTGTTTATTGAGATTGTTACCTGAGATAGGTCTTCTGCTTTAAAGTAATCTTCTAATGTAACCTCTGATCCAACTTCGATTGAAATTTCAGCTTTGAAATCAATGAACTTAGGTGCAGTAGTATCTTTCACTTCAACAACAAGTTCTTTCTCACTCTTATCATGCCGCGCTTTTGCATGGTACTTTCCTACAGGTAAATACTCACCTGTAGTACTTGTGAGAATCTTCTTTTGTTTATCCACCGTGTACAAATCATTCACTTCAAACGTTATGGTTGTTTCTTTTAGGAGCGATTTATCACTGTCTTTATCCAAATATATTTTAGCATCAACACTAATAGGATTACCCAATTCTACAAGAAAAGATTCTTTTTGCAGCTTAATAGAAGTTGATGAACAACCAACAAGAAGACATAGAACACTAAATACACTCATACATTTAGAAAAAAATTTCATAAGCAATTCCCCCTTATATGTAAACTTCAGATTTACATTCTTTTCACAATATAATACTACCATAGAATCCCTTGCAGTGAACATGCAATTTTCTTGCATTTTCCTTGCATGATTGGATAAAAAAAAGGATGTGACTTACTCACATCCAATATTCTATTTAACTTCGATAATTTTCATTACGTTTGTTGCGCCACATCCTACAGGATATCCAGCAACGATAATGATAGTTTCTCCAACTTTAACTCCTAATTCCTTAACGATAGAACGAGCTAATTCAACTTCATTCTTTTCATCATTAGCAACTTTAGAGAATACAGTAGTAACTCCCCAGTTCATTGCTAAAGAACGTTGTGTCTTTTCATCGAATGTTACAGCGATGATTGGAGCTTCAGGACGGAATTTAGAGATACGACGAGCTGTATTACCACTCTGTGTAAATGCAACAATAGCAGCAATGTCTAATGCCATTGCAGTATCTGCTACAGAAATAGCGATCGCATCGTTTTTCGTTCTCTGGCTAGTCTTAATAGAAGCTTTTAAACGATCTTGGTAAGGTAGTGTTGGTTCCATTGCTTTTGCAATTTTCACCATTGTTTGAACTGCTTCCACTGGATAATCACCAGCTGCAGATTCACCACTTAACATGATTGCATCTGTACCATCAAGGATAGCATTTGCTACGTCACTTGCTTCCGCACGTGTAGGTCTAGGATTTCCTTGCATACTCTCTAACATATGAGTCGCAGTTACAACTGGTTTTCCTAATGCATTTGCAGTCTTAATGATTTTTTTCTGATAGATAGGAACTAATTCTAAAGAAACGTCAACCCCTAAGTCACCACGAGCAACCATAACACCATCAGAAACTTCTAAAATTTCTTCTAGATTATCGAAACCTTCTTGGTTTTCAATCTTAGGAATGATTTGAACATCTTCTCTTCCTTCTTCTTTTAAAATCTGACGAATTGCTAATACATCTTCTTTTCTTCTTGTGAAAGAAGCTGCGATATAATCAACACCCATTTTACATCCAAAACGGATATCTGCGTCATCTTTTGGAGAGATAAAAGGCATTGTAAGTTTCACATTTGGAATGTTACATCCTTTTTTACTCTTTAATACATGAGGGTTCTCAATACGGCAAACAAGTTCCCCCTCTTTTTTCTCGATTACTGTTAAACGGCATTTTCCATCATCAATAAGGATTGTTCCATCTACCTGTACATCATCAAAAATTTCAGGACACTGTACATGAATTTTTTCATGTGTGCTTAACATGTTTTCACGAACTAAAGAAACAATGTCACCTTTTTCATAAGATTCTTTACCATTCGCAAATTCTCCTAAACGAACTTCAGGACCTTTTGTATCTAAAAGGATAGCAATGCTTTTTCCAGTTTCTTTAACAACCTCACGGATGTTTTTGATACGATTTCCATGTTCCTCAAAATCACCATGTGAGAAATTTAAACGAATAATGTTCATTCCATTCTCTACTAGTTTTGTCATCATTTCTTTACTTTCAGACGCTGGTCCGATTGTACAAAGAATTTTTGTCTTTTTTGTTTCTAACATATAAGTTTCCTTTCCTAATTACCTAATACATACCCAGTTAAAGAAATTTTATACCAGACGATCAAATAAATTCTGGAATTTCTTACGAGATTCTCTCGGTGTATTTAGTGCTTCTTCGATAGGCACAGATACAATCTGGTTATCTTTTATACTGACACATTGTCCTCCAATACCCTGCATCAGCAAGTCAACTGCCTTTTCACCCATTCTTGACGCAAGTACACGGTCCGTCGGAGTTGGTGAACCACCTCTTTGAACATGCCCTAATACGGTCGCTCTACCAGAGAACCCTGTATTTAAACTTACTTTTTTCGCAAATTGATGAACATCCGTAATCTTCTCAGAGATGACTACGATGGCATGACGTTTCTTTTTGATTAAATCAAAATCACGAAGTCTTTCCAATACTTCGCCTTCTTCAAAACCTGTAGAAGAGGTGATCACAATTTCAGCACCACAAGCAATCCCTGACCAAATAGCCAAGTCACCACAACGATTTCCCATAACCTCTACGATGGAACAACGATGATGTGAGCTTGATGTATCTCTCAGTTTATCGACTGCTTCTACAATGGTTGTAAGTGCAGTATCAAAACCAATTGTAAAATCTGTACAAGTGATATCGTTATCGATTGTACCAGGAATTCCGATACAGTTGATACCCATTTGCGTTAACGCAAGAGCACCTCGATAAGAACCATCTCCTCCGATTACTACAATCGCTTCTATTCCACGCTTATTTAATTGTTGAACTGCTTTCTTACGCACTTCTTCATCTTTAAATTCAGGTAGACGAGCAGATCCTAAAATCGTTCCTCCACGATCGATGATTTCTCCAACACTGGCCTTTGTTAAAGGTTCAATATACCCTTCTACCATGCCTTTGTAACCATCATAAATCCCAAAAACTTCAATCCCACTATTCAGTGCGACTCTTGTGACGGCACGAATTGCAGCATTCATTCCAGGTGCATCTCCACCAGATGTAAGAACACCAATACGTTTTACCATAGAAATTCCTCCATTCACGGTTATTATGATAACATTTTCTTACAATTTTTACTAGTTTTATTTTCTTCTACTTTCACCTTTTACAAAAATTTCATCAGATAGCGTTTTCATGCGCTCATACAAGCGTTCTGCAGCCACTGGTTCACTTACTTTGTTATTGGTCATCGCAAGTCTTTGTTTTAGCTCTTCCATAGAATAATTACTTGTAAATATCGTCATTTTCTTTTGTTCCATACGAGCATCTAACAATGGCAATAAAATGTCATCTCTACTCCATGCAGTCACACTTTCTCCACCGATATCATCCAAGATTAAAATATCGGCTTTTTTAATACGATTTAGCTTTGCCTCCATCCCCTCATGATCATGAAACATCATCTTTAAGTCCGCAATCAATTTAGGAACATTCACAAAGGCAACACGTTTTTTATCTTTCGCAAATTTATTCGCAACACCAGCTGCCAAATATGTTTTTCCAGCTCCTGGTTTTCCTGAAAAGTATATCCCTTTTGTATGATCTTTTTCAAACAAATCGATTACTTTATTGTACATCCCACGATATTCTTTCGATTCATTTGACAAATCCATATGGGCGATATCAATATCAAAATACATATCTGCTATATCTTTTTCACAAAAATACTGACGATGTAAAGTTCTTGTTTCTTCCTTCATCGCATACTTACATGTACAAAGCGTATTCATTAAAAAGCCATCTAAATGAAGTAATAATCTTTGTCCTTTTAATGGTTGACGACAAAAATCAAGCCCTTTGCAATTTTCGCATTTTTCCATCACATCACAATAGTCTGAAAACTTCCCGCTATGTTGATAGACAAAATCTCTATCTTTGTGATATTTTTTTATCCATGCTTGTACATAAGGGTTTTCCATCAGTTGTTGAACTTTTTTTTCTTTGTTGTTTTTTGCTACTTCATCAAGTTCATAGGCAAATGTTACCTTTTCCATTTACTCACCTCGTAATCGTTTGATTTTTTCTTCCAATTCTTTCTCATCAAAGTCTTCCATACCTGTATCAATGCTACTTTGATCTTGGTACCAACTTGGCAATTCTTTTGGTTTTGATGAGTTTGCATATACTGGTTCTTTTTTCTCAGATTCAATATGTGCAAGTGCTTTTTCATAGGTATCTATTTCTAGGCGAACCCAAGTACTTGCTATCTTTTCTACATACGCTTTTGGAAACTGCATATGTTTTACGTTGAGCACATACTCTACCAACACATTAACAACTTCTGGTTTCATCTTGAAATCACTTATCAATGTCTCAATTAAGTATTTATCAGATTTGCTAACTTCCACACCATGTTGTTTGGATTGTAGAAATCGTACAGGGGGAACACTATAAGGATTCCCATTCTCCTGATCTTTATAGCTGGTTTTTGCATCTCTTGCTTTCTTCTTTAAGACATCGATATTCAACTTGTTTGTTTTTAAGTTCATACTTTTACTTACCAACTTACGCATTTCCATTTCATCGATACCATGTATGGTCGCAAGTTCACCAATGGTTCTAAGATTTCGTTCATTTCGTGCAGTTGCTGGAAATATTGTTTGTGAGAATCCACTTAAAAACTTATCAAAATTGAAACTTAATGGAATATCGTTATGATGTAAGATATCTTGTTTTGGTTTCATAGAATGAAACTGTTCTTCTTCATTATCTTTCCACGTATCTTTCAAGGCATTCACAAAAGGAATGGTAATATCTTGATATTCACTTTTATCTTCGATGGCGTGTGCAAAGCTTAATTTATTAAACTCATACACTTGTTTCCCCATTTCTTTCATATATAGTCTTCCAAAGACTTCGTGACGAAGAAAATCATTTCCACATTTTGGCATAAACACTTGATATAGATATGTATTTTTCTTTCCATCATAAAAGGTTTTAATAAGTAGATACTGTTCTAAAATGTGTCTACTTTTTTCCATCACTTCCATACTGGTTCCACAAATCTTTTGAATTAGGATATGATTTTTAATTTTGGAAGGACGAGAACCTATCGCAAGTAAGGTATGATAAAGATTTGCTGCATCTTCTTTAATCAAAGGAAAATACAACATTTGAAAAGAAGCATAGCGCTCCATTGTCCATTCTCCTTGTACCTCGATTTTACAAGATTCCTCTTTTCTTACCATACTTATTCACTCCTACAATACTTACAAGTATATCATAAATCTGTTGTTTTAAATCTTCTTTATTTGAATTATTCCATATAACAACATCTGCTTTTTCTACTTTTTCTTTTTGAGACATTTGATGATGTAGTCTTCTAACAGCCTCTTCTCTTGTGACTCCTCTATATTTCATTAGGCGTTCTAGCAAGTATTCCTCTTCACTAGCCACTACCCAAGTAGCATCAAAATTGCTTTCCCAACCAATTTCATACAGCAAAGGAACTTCTACAAACACAATGTCCTCTTGTTCATGTTCCTTACATTGTCTTTGAATTTCTTCTTTGATGAATGGATGTAAAATACCTTCTGCAATTTTTTTATGTTCTTGATTTGTAAATATTTGATTGCTCATTTTCTGACGGTCGATACATTGATGTTCATCTAGTATGGAATCTTTAAACACCTCAACGAGTGCAACATATCCTTTATGATCTTTTAAAAGCAATTCATCGTTCATACGATCACAATCCAAAACTGTATATTGATACCCTTTTAATATTTCAATAACGCTTGATTTCCCTGCCCCCATCACTCCTGTTATCGCAATTTTCTTCATCGTTTCTTTTGGCACGTCTTACAAAAATAGGTTCCTCTAGTAGCCACTGTTATTTTTTGAATCAGTGTCTGGCAAAGCGGACATGCCTCTCCCTTCAACGCATGTACCTTTAGTTCCAATTGGAAACGTCCATCCACCCCAAGTGAAGATGTATATGAACGAATGGTTGTTCCTCCTGCTCTAATGGCACCACCTAAAATTCTTCTTGTTTCATAAATCAATTGTTCAAAATCTTTTTTTCTAAGTTTTGATACCTTTGTTTCTGGATGTAGTTTCATCGCAAAACAAATTTCATCTGCATATATATTCCCAATCCCAGCTATTACACCTTGATTCAATAACACTGCCTTTAAAACAGTTTGTTTCTTATGCAACAACCGATATAAGTAATCTGCCGTAATTCGTTCATCAAAAGCATCCATACCAATATGTTGAAAACATGGATACATCATATAATTATCTAATTTTTCATACAAATACATTTTTCCAAATTTTCTAGTATCGTGATATCGTAACTCACGCCCATCATCTAATGTGAAAATGACATGTGTATGTGAATCATAAGGGTCTTGTTTATGCTGTACATAGAATTTCCCTTCCATGCGCAAATGACAAACCCACTCCATATCGCCTAAATCAAACAACAAATACTTTCCATGTCTTCGATAATCGATAATCGATTTCCCTTTTATAGAGGCTTTAAAAGCATCTACATCCGGATATGCAATGATATTATCCCACAACACTTCACAATCTTTGATTGTAGGATGTTGCAGTTGATGTTCGAGTGTACGAACAACCGTTTCTACCTCTGGTAATTCTGGCATTCTTTCACCTACTTCGCATCAAACCACGTCTTTCCAAAATTTGCTTCCGCAATCAATGGAACACGCAATTCCATGGCATTTTGCATACCACTTTCTACGATTTCTTTCATGATTTCAATTTCATCTTCACAAACATCGAAAATTAATTCATCATGAATTTGTAAAATCATTCTAGACTTCACTTGTTGTTTCTTCATAGTTTCATAAATTTGAATCATAGCAAGTTTGATTAAATCTGCAGCACTTCCTTGAATCGGCGCATTCATCGCAGCTCTTTTCCCAAACTCTCTCATCATATAATTACTATCACTTATTTCTTTAATATAGCGTCTTCTATTAAACAATGTTTTTACATAGCCATGTTCTTCACAGAAATGAATCGTTTCATCCATGAATGTTTTAATACTAGGATAAGATTCAAAATATTTCTCTATGAAATGATGTGCTTCTTTTCTAGTAATTCCTAATTGTTCACTCAACCCAAAATCACTTTGTCCATATACGATTCCAAAGTTAACTGTTTTTGCACTCCGTCGCATAGAAGAATCAACGTCTTCTTGCGCAACATCGAATATTTCCATCGCTGTCTTCGTATGAATATCGATGTTGTGATTAAACGCATCAATCATAGATTCTTCATTTGCCATATGTGCTAACATACGTAATTCAATTTGAGAATAATCCGCAGACATTAAGGTATGTCCAGGACTTGCGACAAACGCTTTACGTATTTCTTTCCCCTCTTCATCTCGAACAGATATGTTTTGTAGATTGGGTTCTGAAGAAGACAATCTTCCTGTTTGTGTTTGAATTTGATTAAAGATGGTATGAATCTTTCCATCGCTTTGAATATGTTTACTTAATCCAATTGCATATGTACTATAAATTTTTTGATATTTACGTTGTTCTAATAGTAGTGGAATGATTGGATGTACATGTACCAATTTCTCCAATACATCGGCTGCCGTACTTCTCTTCTTTCCGGCTTTTAAACCCAATTCATCGTACAAAATGGTAGCCAATTGTTTTGGTGAATTGATATTAAATTCCATTCCTGCCATCTCATAAATCTGTGCACTTAATGCATCAATCTTTTCCGCCGTACTTTTCGCAATGGCATCCAGGGTCTCCACGTTTGTGATAACACCTTCTTTTTCCATAGCATATAATACCTTCGTAACCGGAAGCTCTATAGTTTCATAAAGATCCTTCATTTCTTTTTCTTGAAGTTCTTGAAATAATGTCTTTTGAATCAACGCAAGATTTTCTGCCTGTATCATCGCAAATTGCGCACATTCCTCAAAATCAACCAGTTTTGGTTTTCCTTTTTTACCAAACACTTCTCCTTTGGATAGACTTCTATCAAAATTATATTTCTCGCCAACTTTATCATAATCTGAAAGTGTACCATCCAACAAGAAAGCTTCTAACATCAAATCACGCGCAACATCATGGAAAGCAATATCATAATGATTTAACACATGATAATAACTCTTCGCATCATAAACGATTTTTCGTTTTTCAGTTTGTAGGTAGTCTAATAACTTCTCATCTTTACGTGCATCTTCCAATGCTATATATTCGCATACTTCTTCATGTGCAAGCGCAAACCCATATAATGTCGCATCACTTGTGCTTTCATTATCCACATTGATATACACTACGGTATCATCTACTAATAATATATCCGAAATACTTGTCACAACCTTCTTTGTGCCAACGCGTTTTATTTCTTCACTTTTCACACTATTCTTCGCAAAGGTATTCATTTCATATTTCACAAAGAAATCATGCAATGTCTCACTTGGTTCTTGTAACGTTAATTCTTCTACGGCTAAAGGTATCTTCGCATCTGTTTTAATGGTAGCCAAAAACTTAGACATAAAGGCAGATTCTTTTCCATCTTCCAATTTTTCCTTTAGTTTCCCTTTGATTTCATCTAAATGTTCATATACATTATCTACTGTTTGATAATCACTCAATAGCTTTAATGCTGTTTTCTCTCCAACACCCTTTACACCAGGAATATTATCCGCACTATCTCCCATTAAAGCTTTTAAATCAATCACTTGAGAAGGCGTAATCCCCATGGATTCCATTAAGGATTGTTCATTGACAACTTCCATTTCACTGATCCCTTTTTTCATTAAATACACATCCGTTGTAGGATCAATCAATTGTAACAAGTCACGGTCACTGGATAAAATATGTATATCTAACTCCGGATGTTGAGAAGCCATTGACCCAATGATATCATCTGCTTCAATTCCTTCGCATTCGTATCGTTTTAATCCATACGCATCCAAATATTCACGTACAATTGGAAACTGTACAATCAATTCTTGATCCAATTGTTTTCTTGTCCCTTTATATTCCTCATATGCATCATGGCGAAACGTAGCTTTTCCTGCATCCCACGCCACCAATACTTGATCTGGCTGAATGATATCCAAAGCTTTTGTGATCATCGTGATAAACCCATATACCGCATTGGTTGGTATCCCATTACTAGTTTTCATCATTCTTCCATATAATGTCGCATAATATGCACGAAACAACATCGAATTTCCATCTATTAACAATAATTTTTTCATATCTTATCCTCCATACTCTTATTATTTTACCACACATTTCATTTCTTAAAATAACATTTGCACAACATTTACAAACACTCCTCTATCAAAAGAAAAAGGTCTTGTAGACCTTTAGCTCGCAATGCTTTGTAATGCCTTTAAATTTTCATACATAATTGTCAAATAATCCTTGCCCGCATCCAAGTCTTCTTTGGAATAACTAGAAAGATTATGTAGTGTTACAGGAATCAACCCCAACTCTTCAATGAGTGTGTTTTGTAAGTCTTTCATATCTTGTGGAAGATTTTGTTCCACCGCGATATAACGTACTTTATCACGAATGATACGCTTTTTAATAGAAGTTAGTTGATCACTTGTTGGTAATGCTCCATATTTCGATAAAGAAATTGGATACACCTTTACACCATAAGATCTTTGCCAAATACCAAAACTTGGTGTCATCGACACAAAACTAATATCCATTTTTTCATTTGGTATTGTTTGAAAATCCGCGTCCAATCGAGCCAAATCAAGTTCCAACTCATCAAAATTGGTATTGAATATTTTTTCGTACTGCGGGTACTTAGCAATTAAATAATCGCGTATATCACTAGCCATACTTGTCATAGCCACTGGATCCATCCACAACAATGGGTCTGCATTGTATTTATCTACACTTGAAAATTCTTCTCCAGCATAATAAGCACTCGCAATACCTGTAGTTTTCCCATCTACTGTAACTGTTGTATATCGTTCAAATTTATAGATCGCACTTTTCGTAGCTAAATTAACCATTTCCACATCCATTGCCCGTACCTTATCCATATAAAGTTCCATATAAGGCTCTAACCCATTGATGTAAAATAACGCATCTGCATCCTTTAAAGTCGCTTGATAATCCTTTTTTATTTGTGCACGTTGTATTATATCATTTTTTGAAATGTTACTTACATCCACATATTTATCTCCAATTCGCTGCGCAAGATATTGTACAGGATATACCGTAGTACATATGCTTGGCTTTTTTTCTTCACACCCAGTTAAGATAAAAAGGCTCATGAGCGATGCTAGAAAGACTTTCATTTTCTTCATAGATATCCTGCCTCCTGTTCTAAATTATATCATAAAACAATAGAGGAAACTATCTTTTTTGACGTCGAAAGAAGGAAGCTAACCAAGATGCTTCTTCGCACCACCCACCCTTCATCTTCATAACATTATAACGAGCGCGATACAAATCTTTCTTTGTATTTAAAATGGGAGAATAGCGAACAGGATGAAGATATCGATAATGATAAAACTTCATACAATCATAATGAATATCTCGATAAGCGATAATGATTTGTATCCCTAAAAACAACTGCACAAGGAGTGCACTATACCCACGCATTAGTTGTACGCCCATGACAATGAACAACATCACAACAGAAACAATACATGTAAAGCGTTGAGCTACTTTATAACGAGCAAAACAATGAAAAAATGTTTGTAATAATCTTCCTCCATCCAAAGGATATATGGGCAACAGATTAAATATCATAATATTCGCATTGATCATCAACAAATATTCATAAAATGGTTGCGATATGATACCCCATCGTTCCATCAACAAAAACACCGTAGGAAACATCACCTGTGAAAGAGGTCCTGCTGATATTATACAAATTTCTTGAAACACGGATCCATAACCAAGTTGCGGTATATATGCACTCAAGCCAAAAGGATATAGGATAATCTTTTCAATCTTGAAACGAAACAACTTCGCCACAAGAACGTGTGAAAGCTCATGCACACTTAATATAAAAAAGATAAAGCAAGTAAGTTTTCCCATATGCAAATATGGTAATAAAAAGATTGCTGGAAGCCATAACCAGGATATTTTAATTGTTGTTTTGAAGCGCTGCATTGAGATCAATGGTTTTATTATCTTTCAAGAAATCAATGGTTACATATTGAGCATAAGTGCCCAGTGGTCTTCCCTTTAGAATACGTTCATCTTGTTTCAAAGATACTTCACTTAAATTCCCATACGTAGTAATGACTCCATTATCTTGTTTGATAGTAAGTGATGTTTTCGAGTTTTTGCTTTGTACATGTAAAATCACACCATCATATGCATTATACGCAACATTACTGCCATTCGCATAATGATTCTCTTTTAAAAGAGCATACGAAGGTGTTGCGCTTACGGCTTCATCCTTTAAACTAAACCAGTTTTCAAATGGAAGCCATTTCGAAATATCTTCTACTTTGAAGTTTTGTAATACTGCAGGCATTTGTACAAGGTTGAGTCTTTGATTCAACAAAAGAACCAATACCATTACACATACTCCCATAACAAGCATCATCAATCGATACATGACTTTAAATACAATAGAAGAATGTTTCTTTTCTACCTCTTCCATCCCTCCAAACCGACGATGTTTAATTCTTTTCCGTACATTCTTGATATCTTCCATAGCTTCCCTCCTACTCTACTATATGAATGCTTCCAATCCCTTAGAACAAAAAAAAACAGACGCTCTATTGACCATCTGTCGTCTGTTTGTTTGCTTCAAATCGAATGGATATGTATGTTTTAACTACAATTGTAATTGGTACGGATATCATAATTCCAATTGGCCCCATTAAAACACCGCCCGCAAACACTGCAAATAAGGTAACCAAAGGCCCCAATGCACTTCGTTTTTCATGAACCAATGGAGATATTACATAAGCATCCACATTGGAAAGGACCAAGATACCAATCAATAACGCAATGATTCTACCTGGCGATAATGTCAATGCCGTAATTACACCAATGCTATTTGCAATCGTCCCTCCTAAATAAGGAATAACTGCACCTAGGGAAGTTAAAATCCCGATAATTAACCAGTCTGGATGTCCAATCAAGAAATAAAACGCACTATACTCTACAAACTTTATAAGCATTATAATAATCAAAGACTTCATATATACGGAGACATTTTCATCCATCTCACGAATATAACGATCTCCCTTAGGGGCAAATATAAGAATCCCCTTCTTTACATTATGTCGAATACGATCAAAATCAAACAACATATAAATCGCAATAATAACTGAGAATAAAATATTTGTTACAGAATCTAACACAATGCTCATAATATCTGGAAGTGTAGAAACAATTTGTGGAATCCAATCATCATATTTCTTTAACATCATAATGATATTATTCGTGATACTATCGATTAAAGAGAAGTCCTCAAACTCACCAATATGTTTAATTTGATTACTAATCCAAACAACACCATCAATCATATTGCTCATAAATTCATTTATTTTTTCATATAAAATTGGCATTAAGATAATGATAAGTGCCACCAAGCATACAATTAGCGTAATCCACATCACAATGATAGAAAAATTCTTAGGTACTCCTTTACGCTCAAGAAATTTCACAAATGGATGCATGACATACGCAATCACAAACCCAATGATAAATGGTTGAAGAATTGCTTGTACAATGGATATCCAATTCCCCCAATATGCCTCTGTCTTTAATAACAAAAACAAAATCAGCAGTACACCAATGACTTTCAACAGCATATTTTTAGACACTTTCGCATCCACTTTACTTAAGAAACGTTTTAGCATACGCTCACCTCACTTCCACTATTTTATCATGTCACAGTGAAAAAAACTAGTACGGATGTAAGAGATAGTCCGCCTCCCTTATAAACATATAGAAACATTATACAACACTTCAACTAAAATATCAGAATAAATATTCTAAAGGATATAATGAATCCTAAGTTTTGAAAAAAAGTGATAACATTACGTAATGTATATCACTTTTTTACACAATCACTGATGTAACGTATAACCATGATTCGCATATACGTAGTAGTATCCATCATTTTTCACTAACATGTAATAGTTTTGTGAATCCATCGCATACAATTCACTACCTATTTCTAAATTTCCTGTAAAGTTTTTATTAGCAAGATGAAATTGTTCCTTTATCTCACCAACACCTTGAAAACACGAAGGCAATTTTTTTAATCCTGTGCTATCACAATTAATATACATCATTCCTTTGTAAACAAAATGTGGTGGAACTGCATCAGGGACAGGAATTTCTTCCTCACTCTTATGTTCTTTCAAAGGAATACTGTCACCTAGTTCCATTTGAGACAAATATTGATACGTTATCTTCTCACCGTTTACAACGAGATAATACATATTATCATTTACCTTATAAATATTTTGACCTATTTCATTCTCTAAATCTTTAGATCCATACAAATCTTCACTTGGTATATAACCATTTTCTGCAACACCTTTCATTTGACCTATAACTTTTCCGTTTACCTCAATTATATTTTCTGTTTTAAAGTATACAATATCATTTATCATAATACATGATTGCAAAAAAGTCTTCGAAAGAAAATTACAATCCTCTACTTTTGGGCTACATGAAGTCAATACCAAAATAAAACAGAAAAGGAAGACTTTAATTAGATTCAACTTCTTATCTATAATAACCATAAGCATACACACTCCATGACTGTTTCCCCTTTCCCCTCCTTATATATTTACATACTAGCATGCACCCTACACCTTGTCAAACATGTATATCTCATCCAAATAGTTTAGACAAAAACGAACGTTCCTTTATTTTAGGAAGAACTGCTCGCTCTCCAATCATACGCTTCACTATCGCATGAAAACAAGAATATAAGGAAGCATCTCTTTGAAGTGTCACAGGCTTACCATAATTATTTGCTCGTATCATTGTCTCATCGTCAAATACATATCCTAAAAAATCAATCGCAAGCCATTGCTTTGCTTCTTGTAAAGGAACAGAAATTCCCTTCTCCATCATCTTCACATTCATTCGATTCACCACAAAAGAAATGTGTTCCATTCCCTCATTCATCAAAATACCAATCACACGATCAGCATCTTGAAGTGCAGTTACATCCAGTGTGGTTACCACAACAACTCGATTCACGCAAGCAATACTAGATACAAAACCACGTTCGATTCCTGCTGGTGTATCTAGTAAAACATAATCAAACTGTTCTACTAGTTGTTCCACAACAACCTTTAAATCTTCGTGATGAAATTGTTCGATATGTACCGTTTTACAAGCTGGCAACAAATATAAATGCTCTTGTACCTTATCTTTGATCATAGCCTGTGATAACATACATCTTCCTTCCATCACATCCATCAAATCATAAATCACTCGATTCTCTAATCCCATCATAACATCCAAATTCTTTAATCCTAAATCCACATCAATCAAGCACACGCGATATCCTAGTTGTGATAAAACAACACCCATATTCACACAAACGCTACTTTTTCCTACTCCACCTTTTCCAGAAGTGATTGCTATAGCTTCTCCCACTGTAATTCCTCCTTATATTTTTTCATCTCTAGTTTCCTTTCCTGATAATATACTTTAGAGGGTGAAAAACATGTCATATTTTGATAGATACTATCCCCAATTCTTACACTCGCATTTATATAAGAGGCACATAATGTACAATCTGCATGCAATAAATCCACATTTCCCATAACTCTACCTAACACAAATATAGACTCACTACTTACAACATAGGCAAGCTTATGAACATTCCCCAACAGTATTAGAGGTTCATAAAATTGATACGTTTCACCTCCACGTAAGTCATGTTCTATGATTCTTGTTTGTTTTTGTACACTCACAGTAGGATTCACACCTAAGATTAATGTAGAACACTCCTTACATATGAAAAACAAACGCACTATATCGATGGTTGCCGGAACATGAAAAAAAGCCTCAAATCGTCCTGAATGCAATGTTAGACAAGAATTGAGTCTTTCTTTTAACTGATTAAAAAATGCATCTTCATCATCATAAGATGCGATGATATGATAATTCTCTTTTACCCCTTTGACTTTAATCTGAACCATTCGATTTTCTCCCCTTTACGTACTTGGATTGCCTTCATTTTCAGATAGTCATTCTTAATACGAATCAAGAATACAATAATCATTGAGAGGATTGCATTCGTAAGGAGGGATAACAGTTCATACTTTTCCGCCCAGACCATGAATGATATATCTGTTGTTCTTTGAAGGTTCATAAACAAATATACCAGAAAATCTTTGGCGAATATTGTCACAATACAGAGAATCAATGATTCTATGACAGTATCTGTCATATGTTTCGACCAAAACCGCAAACAACATGCCACAATGGTAAAGATAAACGCATATACTAGAAAGGTATTCGCAAATACCACATCATAGAACATTCCAAACCCAAACGCAAACAAACAAGTATTGATCCAATCAAATTTACGTATGGTCAACATAATTGCACAGAATCCGATATTGGAGATAAATAAAAGATCGTTAATCAAAAAGCTATTCGGAAATAAAATCATTAAAATTTCATCCACAAGGAAACATAATAGGACAAAGATTACATGTGTCATTCACTATCACCCTTTGGTACTATCACAGATACATATTCAAAGGATTGGAAATTGTCAATCGGTTTCACATAAATTGTTTGTCCTGTTTGATTGATCAATGCCTGTACACTTTCTACCGTACCAATTAAAAGTCCACTTGGATAGACTCCACCATTTCCCGATGTGACTACTTGCATTCCTTTTTTTATTTCCGTACTATCATCAAATAAGGTTAATACATATCTTCCTTTTTTTACGTCATACCGTTCCAATATCCCTGAACTTGATTTTTCATCATCAAGGAGTACCTTAATAGATACAGAGTTTAGTTTATCTTCTGAAGTTAATAACTTCACAACACTTGTATTACTAGAAGAACTCACAACTTTCCCAATCAAACCATCCACACTTGTCACAGCCAATCCTTCAACTACACCATCCTTACTTCCTTTATCAATGGTAATCGTATTGTTCCAAGTTGTTTGGTCACGCGAAATAACATTTGCCCAATAATGCGTAAAGCGATCATCTTCACTATCCACTTTCAAAGCTTTACTAAGTTCTTCATTCTTCTGCTTTTCATTCGCATAGGATGCCTTATAAGATGGATTCTTACTTAGTTCATAACGTAATTCATCATTTTCGTCCTTCACAGACCAAAGATTAGAAAAATCACTCATCCAATCTTTGATTGTCTTCGTAGGATTATCAACCAATGCATACTTTAACATACTAATTCCATCGTATCCTATATTACTAGTAGTCGAACCACTTATCACTTTTAAGATGATGCCCATACTCACAAAAGCAACAATCACACTTAAGATTATTTTTTGTATTCGATTTAATTTCGACATCCAATCACCTATCTATCTTTAATTTACTTATTTATTATATAAGCTAATTGAAAATAGTTCAATCAATAAGTCGTTTTTGTCGAAAACTTAAGAAAGTATTTCCACTGACAATGATATGATCCAACAAAGGAATGGATACAATCTTCCCACATTCATCAATACTTCTTGTGATTGCTATATCTGCTTCACTTGCACTCGCATCTCCACTGGGATGATTATGTGCACAAATAATCTTCGCACATCCTATACGCATAGCTTCTTTAAATATCTCTCTAGGATGTACACTTGCATTGGTAAGTGTACCCACAAATAAAGTCTTTGATGAAATCACCTGATTTCTTTGATTCAAAAAAGCAACAATAAAATGTTCTTGTTTTTCATACCCAATTGCTTGTGATAACCAGCTAATCAAATCATCGGGGCTTTCTATCTTTACACGTTCTTGTACCTTATCATACGCAATTCTACGACCTATTTCAAAAGCTGCCTGTAATTCAATCGCCTTTACCTCTTTAATACCATGTATATTCATCAACTCCTGTAAGGAAGCTTTTCCTAAATTCCCCATACTTTCAAACGCAAACAAAACCTCATCTGCCAATTCTAATGCAGAACTCTTTCTGCTACCCGTCCTAAGTAGCAACGCTATCACCTCACGATTGCTTAAGGATTGAATCCCAAACTGTAATGCTTTTTCTCTTGGTCGTTCTTTTTCATTTAATTCTTTTACCTTCATTTCCCTATCCGATCAAGCGCTTGTTCATACTGTTTATCCTGGATGAGCTTTACAATCTCTGGATCATCCACGGTAACACTTTTCGCTATGTAGGTATATTTTAATTCTTTCAGTTTTTCTTGTACACTTTGAGATGCTTTTTGATCCGTTGTCACTCCACTTACTACTGCCGTCAATGCATCTTGTTTTAAAACAAACGCATCTAGTCCAGCGTTCTTCAAGTTATCTTTCATAGAAGTAATACTTTCTTCCTTCTTATAAAGTCCAACTTGATTCATATACAACGTAACCTTTGATGTTTGTGTGGTGCCGGTATTCAAAGTGAACAAAAAATAATATCCTAGCGAAAACAAAATAGAGAAGCATGACGCAAACAAAACGATGAGTTTTTTATTCTCCATACAATCACCTCACCCTACCGTATGTTTGTTCTCTACTCTTTATAACTGTTGCGACAAGAAAGGACAAAATCACCTCCTACTATCTATATACGAAATCATATTCATAAAATCCTAAAAAAAATAATTTTTTATAGAAATCTTTAATACCAGTTTTTTTAAAACTATAAAAAAAGTAAATGTATGCGTGCTACAAGCGAATGTATCCACTTTTGATTGACATTTTATAAATTGTATGTAAAATAATATAGGTAACCTTGGAGAGTTGGCCGAGCGGTTTAAGGCACCATCTTGGAAAGGTGGCGTAGTGAAAGCTACCGTGAGTTCGAATCTCATGCTCTCCGCCATAGAACAAACAAAGTTTTTAGATAATGATTATCTAAAGACTTTTTTATTTAGAATTCGCCTAATTTACAAGAAATGTTAACAATTTCTTATACCTTTTCTTTATAAATTATGCTATCATAAGTATGAATATTGTTAATTCATACTAAATATTACGCTTAACCAATAAAGAACACTATAAAGACAACCCGTTTATCTTTATAGTATATATACTCGTGTAGTTTAAAATTCGTGGGAAGGAGGATATGATAGTTTTTACTATCATAAACATCTATGAATACAACATCGCTAGCGAATAAGTTCTGTGAAGAACTATTACAAAAAGACTGGGATAGCTCTAAGATTGTTGAATTATTAACCCTATTATGTGATGCACACTCTTTTGAATATGGCATGATTTACGAAATAAGCCAATACAATATATTTCATTTAAAAGAACATACAAAAGATGATGGTCATATATTAAAAGAAAGTTATGCATTACATGAATTACAAAAATATTATGTAGAGGCATATCAGCAAGACGCTTTATGTCTTTGGCATTCTGATTCCAAAATGTCAGAGATTTTTGGATGTGCAACTTTACTAATTTACCCAATACTAGATATGAATAAGCAGGTTTTGGGTTTTATTGCGTGTTCTACTGATAAAAAAGAAATCAAACTAAATGCATCATCTCTTGCTTCTTTAAAAATGGAAATTACTTTATTTTCTCAATTTGTAAAAGATCGAATGTATGAAAATAAGATTTCCTTTGCCATCACTTCATTAGAAGATATTCTTGATAATACCGGAATTGATATCTATGTGAATGACTTTAACAATCATGACATTCTATATGTAAATAAATCAATGGCTGCCCCCTATGGTGGAGCGAAAGAATTTATGAATCGTAAATGTTGGGAAGTATTGTTTCCTGGTCAAAATGGACAATGTGAGTTTTGTCCCCAAAAAAATCTGATTGATGAAGAAGGAAATCCTACAAAAGTATATACTTGGGATTATCAAAGAGCATTTGATGGATCATGGTTTCGTGTCTTTAGTTCTGCATTTCACTGGATTGATGGTCGTATGGCACATGTCGTAAGTAGTGCCGATATTACAGACAACAAGAAGTATGAAGCACTTATTCACCATATGGCAAATTATGATGAACTCACCAACCTACCTAATCGTAGAATGCTGATCGAAGAATGTGCACGCAGAATCAAACAGGCAACACCAGATGAAAAGGGATATGTTCTTTTCTTTGATCTCGATGGTTTTAAATCCATCAATGATAATTATGGACATGATGCTGGAGATGAATTTCTTATTTTACTAGGTAAGTTCCTCCTTGAAATCCCTTTATTAAAAAATAATATCTATCGAAATGGTGGAGATGAATTTGTTGCGGTACTTGGTGGAGAAAACTTCACACATGAACATATTAAAAATCTCTGTAATTCTATTTTACACCGTTTTCAAATGCCTTGGAAACTAACTAAGGGAGAAGTACATTGTTCTACAAGTATCGGGATTGCTTGTTATCCAGAAGATGGCAATGATCCAGAAGAATTGATACGAATCGCAGACCAAGCTATGTATAAGGTTAAAAAATCTGGAGGCGCAGGCATTCAGTTTCATGAAGATATAAAAAAACAATAGTTGTCTATTGTTTTTTTAATATTTCATTTTCTTAATTCTTCCAAATCCAATGGTACCAGGACCTGTATGTGACATGATAACCGCCTTAAATCTATGTTGTTCTACGGGTTGTCCAACAGCTTCCTCTAACAATATTTTTAATTCATCACTTACTTCTTGATTATAGGCATCAATGATCATCCAATCATAATCTTCAGGATTGATTCCATCCATTACAACACGGATTCCCTCTTTATAAGCTTTCTTTAAAGTACGTACTTTATCGACCAAATCTATAGAACCATGTTCTACCTTCAACAAGGGTTGAATTTTCAATAAACCAGCTAATGCGGCAGCTGTTGGAGAAATTCTTCCACCATTCTTCAAGGAAGTTAGATTTTCAGGAATTAATATGGCATAGAGATCACATTCCTTCTCTATCTTTTCTTTTACTTGTGCGCATGTATATCCTTTTTCAAACATTGCTCGAGCATGTTTGAGAATATGAATAATAGGATAACAAACAAACTCAGAATCAACAACACAAACTTTCCCCTCATATGCTTCTGCCATTGATAATGCAATACGACAAGTACCACTTAATGACTTTGTTAGAGGAATATAAAACACCTCATCATGTGTCTTTAATAATTCATCCCACATCTTCGTTAAGTCACCAATAATTGGTTGTGCAGTCTTTACCTGTTTATTTTGGTTAATTGCTTCAATAATATCTTCATCAAAGATAGTCTCTTCCTCAATATATTCAACACCATTTACAACAATTGGCATACGAACAACATGAATATCTAAACGTTGTGCCTCTTCTTTTGTGATATCAGCGCTAGAATCACATAACAATGCTATTTTCTTCATGGAATCACTCCTTAACGAAAATTATAACAATTTCCCATTGTAAATACAATCACGAAAAAAAATAATCCCTACCTCTTACAAGCCAGATATAATATGAATAGCACAAAGGAGTTGCTTTATTACAAATCGGTACCATGAGAGGCAATGACATTTCGATACCAATAAAAAGAATCTTTTTTATATCTTTGTAAATCCAACAAGTTTTCTTCCGTACGATTTACATAGAGAAATCCATAACGTTTTTTGAATCCTTGATGAGTAGAAATTAAATCTAAGGCAGCCCAAGGACAATACGCTAGCACTTCTACACCATCTTCTATAGCATTTCTCATTTGTTTAATATGACTTCTGTAAAACTCTATACGATATGTGTCGTGAATTCTTTTGTCATCCGTAAGAGTCTCGTAATCACCAATTCCATTTTCAGTAATCATAAGTGGTAAGTGATACCTACCATACACCTCATTTAACGCAATTCTCATGCCCACTGGATCGATGATCCATCCAAAAGACGTAGTTTCAAGATTTGAATTTTTAAATCCTATATACAGTCCTTTTTCTCCAGTAGTAGTCTGTTGATCACCTGTACCACAAACCTGTATATCTTCACAATAAGCACCAACCATTTGCGTATTATAGTAATTAAAAGCGATAAAATCAGGTTTTGCTTCTTTTAATATTGCATCATCTTCTATCTCCGTAATTGGTAATATATCCCTCTCTTTCATATACTGCCACATTTTGTGATGATACTCTCCATATATTGCCATATCCAGATAAGACCATGTTCTAATAACCTCATATGTTTGTGCCGCCAAGACATCTTCTGGTTTTGCTGAAGAAGGATAAACTGGACTTACATTTGGTGCAGGTCCTATTTTTGAATTAGGACAAATTGAATGACATAGCTTCATTGCTTTTGCCTGAGCAACAAACATATGATGATTTTGTTGCATGGTTTCTTTTGCAGATAAATTACCAATACCTAGAATCCCACTATGCATAGCCATCATGTTTTGTTCGTTGATTGTTAACCAATAGGTCACTCTATCTCCATATGCATTGAAAAGAATTGTTGCATATTGTTCAAATGCATCGATAGTAGTTCTATTCAACCAACCACCTTGTTCAGCCAATGCTTGTGGGAAGTCGAAATGAAACAATGTAACTAATGGCTCTATTCCAAAACTTAGACAAGTATTAATTACGTCATCATAAAACTGTATCCCTTTTTCATTAACTTCTCCTACACCCATTGGTAATATTCTAGCCCATGAAATTGAGAATCTAAAAATCTTGATTCCCATTTCAGCCATTAATGCAATATCTTCTTTATAATGATGATAAAAATCACTTGCTACTTTAAAATCTGCAGTTTCTGCTGCTACACTACGCGTATCTTGAACGGTTAACCCTTTTCCATCTACATCATAAGCGCCTTCAGATTGATACGAACTAATTCCAGCTCCCCATAAAAAGGTTTCTGGAAACTTTAAATTTTCCATGCTTTCCATAATTTCTCCCCTATGCCAAGACTGTAAAAAGTTTGCTATTGACGCTTACAGATTCGGCAGTATTTATAACCTCTTCATTTAGTAAAATATCTAAATAATCGGCTGTATTGGTAACAATAATTGGTGTTTCTAGAAGATAACCTTCTTCTTTAATATGTTCTATATCAAATGTAATTAACAAGTCACCTGCTTTAACATGGTCCCCTTTCCCAACATGAGCATCAAAATACTTGCCTTCTAGTTGAACAGTATCAATTCCAATATGGATCAATACTTGACACCCATTCTCTGACATAATACCAATTGCATGTTTGGTAGGAAACAAAGCAACGACCGTTCCATCAAAAGGAGCCACTACCTTTCCAACTGAAGGAATGATTGCTACCCCACTTCCTAATTCTCCACTTGCAAAAGCTAAATCTGAAACTTTTTCTAAAGAAATTACATTTCCTTCAATAGGACAATTGATTTCTTCTTTATGAATCATTGTTGTAGTTGTCTCTATTTGATCAATTTCTTCTTCATTAGGGACATCATCTTTATCTTTAAAAACAATCATTGTTAACACAAAACTAACGATTAAACCTGAACTAATCGCTAATAAAATAGGAAGTATCTGTGGATTATCTGGATTAAGTAAACCAGGTACTGCAAAAATACCTCCACCAAGTGCATATTTGTGAATTTGGAACATCCCACAAAATAGACCAGTAACCCCTGCCCCAATACATGAAATAATAAACACCTTAATTCTAGGTAAAGTAATTCCATAAATAGCTGGTTCTGTTGTTCCTAGCACACCAGAAATTGCTGCTGGAAAACATTCAATCTTAACTTTCTTGTTTTTAGTTTTGAAATAGATTGCCATTACTGCTGCTACTTGTGCAAACATCGTAATTGAAGAAATTGCTAAAATCGGATCTGGATTTCCTTGTAACAAATTAATGATACTAATCATACCAATTGTTCCATGTAATCCTACCACAACCAACACTTGCCAAATAACTCCTATAAGTGCCCCAGCAATCGTGCTATTTAATCCATATAAATAATTGATAAGTTCTGATAATTGAGATGATAACATGTTCGCAACTGGTCCAATAAACAAGAATCCAATTGGTACCACCGTTACCATCACTAGCAATGGAACAAACAGTGTCTTAATGGCTGTAGGCATTATTGAATTTAGAAATTTTTCCACTGGTTTTGCCAAGCATACGATAAGGATTGTTGGTAAAAACGTAGATGTATATGTTACATTGATTGTATTCCCTAACACAATCAAATCATTCTTATTAATTGTTGGATAACAGAGTATTGCTCCAATCAGCATACCTAAAAAGGGTGCAACACCAACTTTTTGAGCTGTACAATACCCAAGAAATATTGGTAAGAAGAAGTAAATAGCATCACCGATTGCAGAGAACAATGTATATATTCCCGAATCATTCGCCATCCATCCTGTCATGGTACAAATTGTTAACAAACCTTTTAAAATACCACTTGCGGATAACAGCATCAAGGTTGGTCCAGTGATTGAAAAAATAAAGTCTACAAACCATTTAAAACCTGACAATTTCTTTACTTTTTCTTGTGATGATTGTGAATCTTTGATACCTGCTTGTGAACATATTACTTTATATATGTCTGCAACAGCATTTCCTACTACAACTTGATATTGTCCTCCAGCATGAACAACTGTCACAACACCCTTCGTATCTTTTAATACTTCTGTATTCGCAAGATTTTCGTCTTTCAACTGAAAACGAAGTCTTGTCACACAGTGTTTAAGACTTACAATATTCTCTTTGCCACCAACTTGTTCGATAATTACTTTTGATAAATTTGAATAATCTTTCATTTTAATTTCCTCCATTTTTATTTTAAAAGCGATATGAAGGTTTAGCCAACTTAATGTTACCATCCAATTTATTTACTGCAATCCATTTACTTCTCTCTTCACCTCCTACTTATCTCTATATTAAACAACAAAATTTCTATTGTTGTTTATTAGACTTGTTTACGATTCTTTCAATATGTATCGTTAAATACATTTTTTCGTCATCTACCAATTTATAGTTATATTGTTTTTTTAAATAATCACTTATCTTTTCAACACATTTATACGGCATTTTATACTTCGTCTTAATAATTTCAAATAGTTCAGAATCAGAATCACTCTTAGCATGCTTGTTCTTCATAAGTCTCTGTGCAAAAAACTTCAAATGAGTAATAAATCTATGGTAATACACTGAATTCAAATCTTGATCTAAGAGAAAATAATACTTAACAATATTTGATATTTCTTGCGTAATCTCCATTATTTTTTGAATATGTTCAATACTTCCCTCATTGACCATAACATTTATGATATGTAAAGCTATACAGCCTGCTTCATCTTCAGGTAGTGTTACGCCTAGTTCATCCTCAATCATTCCCAACGCATGTACTCCTATTTCATATTCTTTTTCATAAAATTGTTTAATATCTAATAGTAGCACATTAGAGAGTTCAATACCTTCTAGAAAATTTTTAATTGATGAATAAATATGATCGCTTAGTGAAATAAACAGATTACCAGGAAGTTTCTT
Source organism: Amedibacillus sp. YH-ame10 (assembly GCF_053848885.1). Lineage (NCBI taxonomy): Bacteria > Bacillati > Bacillota > Erysipelotrichia > Erysipelotrichales > Erysipelotrichaceae > Amedibacillus > Amedibacillus sp. YH-ame10. Next base: position 23,568 of record NZ_JBSPFA010000021.1, on the reverse strand, counting down.
TTGCAATGTCTTTTCTGCATAAGTTATGATTTGATTGGTAACTTCTAAATATTCAATTGGAATATCAGATACAATCTCTTTAAAATGAGTGTCCACTTCACTTTCCAAGACAAACACCTTATTCACAGATTGTTCATTTATCTCACTACCTGAAGTCTTTTGAAATGCAATTCCCTTACCACAAACTATTTTTTCTTTCCCCTGTTCATCTAAAATGATAACTACATTGTTGTTGAGTATTCTATGAATTTTCATAATCATTCTCCTCTCGATATAGAAAAAAACCTAACGCAAAAATTGCGATTAGGTTTAGCTTGCCGAACAATTACCATCCTACTTATAAATCGAGTATAGCACATTATTTTTATACTTGCAATAGGATTGTTTTAATTTTATCATTCCACCCTCTTCTTCAAATGCTTATGCTTTTTCATTGCATGTTTCTTTTAATTTGCAAATTGAAAATTCAGATTAAAAAAACTCAATCCTTGGATTGAGTTCATCTTAACTTTAATGGGGCGGACGATGGGAATCGAACCCACGCATGACTGGACCACAACCAGTAGTGTTAACCACTTCACCACGACCGCCATGTTTGTTAAGCGAGTCTAATTATAGCGTAAGATGTATGGTTTGTAAACACTTTTTTGTGATTTTTTTAAAATTATTTTTGATAAAACTTATTCTTATGTAAATCATAGAAAAAAAGCCAGATATTTATCTAGCTCTTCTACTTTCCAACATTGTTCAACGTTTGTAAATTGTCGATAAAGACCTTTTCAAAGTCCTTGTTATCTTTTGTAACAAACCACTCATCATCTTCCTTTACAAGTTTTATTGTAACTTCTTTTTTTAGAGACATTTTAGCGTTGTTTAAATTCTTAAAAATAACCGTATTAATTTCTGATTGTGCCCTAGCATCGGTGATATTTTCTTGACGACTTAATTCTTCCGCTTTTGCAGTTGCTTCTTTTATCCCTTGTGTAACAGTAGGTGTAAAATCATATATCGTCAATGTAACTTGTACACTCGCACTATCATCGTTGATACTTTCTTTACCTTCTTCATCTTTAAAAGATAACATTTTGGCATAGACTTCTTTTTGAAGCTTTTTATCCACTCCATCAATATAATCGCTTTCTTGGATTTCAAGTGCTTTTAGTGCATAATTTTCCCATTTGGAGAATTCTTTTATCTTATCTAAATCTTTTGTACGACAAGCCTCAAAGAATGCTGCTGTTACTTTTGATGGGGTATCTTCTTCTCTTTTATTTTGACATGCTGCTAATGTGATGAACATACATGTACATACTAGTAGTGATATGATTTTCTTCATATTGCCCTCCATATTTATATCCATCCTATTGTAACAAACCTAAATTAAAAATACAATCTATTGCGAAATGTCATAAACCATCCAAAATTAAACTAAAATGATAGTTTTTCTATACAAAAGTGTTAAAATAAAGATATATAGGAGGTATCTACTTATGAATAGTTTTAGTGAAGATTTGAAAAAAATTATGTTAGCAGGTGTTGGTGCAGTTGCGACAACTGCAGAAAAGAGCAAAGATGTAATTGATCAACTAGTAAAAAAAGGTGAACTTACCATCGAACAAGGAAAAGTATTAAACGAAGAACTCAAACATGATATTAAAGAAAAGTTTAGAACACCTGCAAATGCAGATGAAATTAGCAAAGATTTAGAGAAACTAAGTAAGGAAGAACTAGATGCTATAAAAGCGAAGATTGAAGAATTAGAAAAAGGCAATGAATAATACAGAAACAAAAACATTAAGGAGTAAACGACGCCTTGCACAGATTCTTTCAATCTTAAGAAAGCATCACATCACGAAAGGTGTAAATCCAATCACCTTTCGTGAAATCTTAGAAGACCTTGGTCCCACCTTTGTAAAAATTGGACAAATCATGGCTTCTCGTCAGGATATGTTTTCACAACGCTATTGTAAAGAACTTATCAAATTACGTGATAATGTATCCCCTATGAGTTTTCAAACCGTACGTGAAGTCATTGAAGATGAGTATGGTTGTCCATTAGAAGAAGTATTTGAACATTTTGATCAAGAACCTTTGGGTTCTGCCTCTATCGCCCAAGTACATCATGCTACACTGAAAGATCATAGTGAAATCGTTGTGAAAGTACAACGTCCCGGAATCTACGAAACTATGGAACGTGATATTTCCCTCATTCGTAGAGCTAGTAGATTACTTCACTTATCTGAAGTACTTGGAAGTGTGATTGATATCAATATCGTACTTGATGAATTCTGGTTTACCGCTAAACAAGAAATGGATTTCTTAAACGAAGCAAGCTTCGCTCAGAAATTCGCAAAACTTAACAAAGATATTAAATATATCGGATGCCCAACCATAAATAGCGACCATACGACAAGCAAAGTTCTTGTTATGGAATATATTGATGGCAACATCATAGATGATTTCACAACTTTAAAAAATGATGGATATGATCATAAAGAAATTGCGAGCAAATTAGCAGAAAACTACATTAAACAGATCGTAGATGATGGTTTCTTTCATGCAGATCCACACCCTGGTAATTTACGTATTCGTGGTGGTAAGATTGTATGGATTGACTTTGGAATGATGGGATTTTTAAATCAAAGCGATAAAGATCTTATGAAAAATGCGGTTATGGCAATTAGCAGTAATGATACAGAGAAAATGGTTGATGTCGTTTTGACTTTAGGAATACATGATAAACCTATGGATTATACACAACTTTATAACGATATGGAAACCTTTATGGCAAAGTATGTTACTTTAAACTTACGTGACATACATCTTGGAGAAGCCATGCAAGAAGTTTTTGGGATTGCTCATAAATATAACATCAGTATGCCAAAAGGAATTAGTATGCTTGCTAGAGGTCTAGTAACAATTGAAAGCACCATGACCTTATTAGACCCTGATACCAATATCATAGAAATTGCCGCAGCACATGTATCCAATCATATGCTTAAAAAACTTGATATAAAAGATAGCGCATTAAATACTTCAAAGAAAGTATATGAGAGTGCAAAACGTACCATAGAGCTCCCTATTCAATTTTCTGAACTAATGCGTTTAATGATGAAAGGGAGGATGAAAGTAAATCTAGAGATTATGGATTCTAGTGTTCCTCTTACCCGCATCAATCACATGGTGAACAAATTGATTGTTGGCATTGTCGCAACAGGCTTGCTCATGGCAAGTGCATTGATATGTACGACGAATATGACACCAAAAGTCTTTGGTATTCCTGCCCTTGGTTTCTTTGGTTTTATGAGTGCTGTAGTACTAGGATTCTGGTTGTTATATACGGTGCTAAAAAAAGATAAAAAATAGAAGTCAAATTTCTGACTTCTTTTTATTCGATCACTTGTGATAAGACTTGTCCGATAGGCTCACGAATTAACAAATCTGCGGTGTTATCCATGTCTGTCGCATCTTTGTTAATCAAAACTAGCTTTCGCCCCTTAAAATACTGTAATAGACCTGCTGCAGGGTATACAACCAATGAGGTACCACCTACAATCAAAACGTCTGCTTGTGAAATATATTGTATTGCCTTTTGTAAAACATTTTGGTCTAGACTTTCGCCATATAATACAACCTCAGGTTTTATTGTACGTCCACACTGTGGACATTTAGGAACTCCATCCTTTTGTTTTAGCATCGCATCTAAATCATAAAATGTTCGACACCCTCTACAACGATTACGATGAATACTTCCATGTAACTCTAGGACTTCTTTTGAGCCAGCCATTTGATGCAAACCATCAATATTCTGAGTTATAACTGCCTTTAACTTCCCCATTTCCTCTAAGCGCGCCAATGCCTTATGAGCAGGATTTGGCAAAGCATTCTCATAAATCATCTCATGGAAATAGAAATCATAGAATTGATCGGGATGATCATAGAAAAAATCCGAACTAATCATTGTCTCTGCACGATATGGATATGTCTTTTTACTATAAATCCCACTTTGAGAACGAAAATCAGGAATGCTACTTTCTGTACTAACTCCAGCACCTCCAAAGAAAACGATATTATCACTCTGTTCAATAATCACTTTTAAATCTTCATACATTGCATTCACCTCATATTTATTTTACCACAAAACCACGTAACGAGTATCTCTATTCATCATTCATTTCCTTTATCCCTTTTTTTCTATCGCGTAGAAAAAGCCACACATATCACTGTGTAGCTTCTGTTTCTTTTTCAGGTTTTAAAACAGTATAGTCTCGACTAAATGGAACGGGTAAATCATTGAACTTCCAACGTACTGCCATTTTCTCAGGTATGTTTTCTACACTTCCCCATGCAAAGTTATATGTTGTACGTGCGGTCACACGATTTCCGTTTGTTTTCACTTGTGTATCTACGAAATTTACTAATGGAGTTACAACGAAATCATCATTTGTAATAATGGTCGGTGTATGAACAGGATTTGTATCCATATATACATATTCTAAGGTGATATCTAAAGATGCTCCCTTTAAAACGACTTCCTGTCTAAGCGATATAATATAGTCGACATATACAGTTGTTTCTTTGGTGATACTTTTACCATCCTCTAGTATAATTTCTAATTTTATCTTATTATCACCAGTTGGAAAGTTATATACACTTTGAGTGAAAGAATAAGAACTAAATGAGGTTACATCTAAAGGTTCATTATCATTCAAATACAACTTAATTTTTTCAATGATAGAAGCGTTTTTACTAATACTCCAATTAATGGAAATAGAGTTACCAATGGCCGAAGAATTGTAGTTCGCAGATAGTGACTTGATAACTGCTTCCTTATCACCGTCATCTTCTCCTTGTATAACAGAAGGTGGATCGACTGGTATATTGGATGTGTTCTTATCTTGAACGATATATACTCCCAATGATAGAGTCACAATCATCGCTATGGATAATAAACTAACAAAAAATTTGTTTTTAATGATAAAGCGTTTCATGTTGTCCCTCCTCATTTTCTATATATTATACTGTTTTATTAACTAGAAAGCCACATTTTCACGCAATTTAACATTATTTTATAAGAAAAGAGTGCATTTACGCACTCATATATTTTATTCTGCTGGAACTAAAGGAACAACAATTCCATTGTATTTTTCATCCATAAAATCTTTTACATCTTTCGTGTTCAACGCATCAATTAATGCTTTGATTTTTGCGTCATCTTTATGAGATGGTTGTACAGCAATGATGTTTGCGTATGTTTTTGCGGCATCGCTATCTTTTGCTTCTGTAGTAATTACTTTATCAGAAATCTTTGCATTTAATGCATTATTTCCATTTACAACTGCATAATCAACATCTTGGATATTAGAGGCACATACTTCAGCTTGCAATTCGATGATTTCCACTTTTTTGTGATAAGTTTCAATATCTGCCTTTGTCGCATCCACTCCTTTACCTTTTTTCAAGGTAATGATACCATTATCTGCTAATAATTTTAATGCACGTCCTCCATTTGTAGGGTCGTTTGGAATAGAGATTTTAGTACCATCTGTAATATCATTCAAAGAAGTATGTTTTACAGAATAGATGCCAATTGGTTCAAAGTGTACTGCAAAGATGCTTTCAATGTTATCTGTTTCTTTGGCTTTTTTTGCCCAATCTTCCATATATGGTTTATGTTGGAAGAAGTTTGCGTCAAGATCACCTTCTACTAATGCTTGGTTTGGTTTTACATAATCTGTGAATTCTTTGATGACCACTTCATATCCTGCTTTTTCTAATACAGGTTGAACGTGTTTGATAATTTCAGCATGTGGTGTTGTACTCGCTCCTATACGGATCACTTTATCATCATTTTTAGTGGAACCACATCCTGCTAATAATGCAACTGCAAATAAACTAACTAATATTTTTTTCATTTTCTTTCCCTCATCTTTCTTTTTCATTCGACTCTGTTTCTTATAGGCTACACATTCGACAGATTCGAACTGCCTGTTTTAATATATGTTTCATTTGTTCACCTCTAGTGCGTTGTCTTACGCACAAAGATATTACCGATAAATTGAATCAACGATGTAATTAACAACAACACGATTACACAAACAATCGTTACATCGTATTGGTAAGAGTTAAAGCCATAACGAATCGCAAAATCTCCAATTCCTCCTCCACCAATCGCCCCTACCATGGTAATAAATCCAAGTAAGGAAATTAAGGTAATGGTAGTTGCACGAATAATACCTGGGATGCTTTCTCTTAAATATACTCGAAAGATAATTTCAATAGGAGAACTTCCCATAGCTTGACTCGCTTCAATCAATCCACGATCAATTTGTGCTAATGCACTTTCTACTTGTCGAGCGAAGAATGGAATTGTACCAACAATCAAAGGTACTAGCGATCCTTCTACACCAATTCCTGTCCCCATAATCATACGTGTTACTGGAGAAATAAAACCAACTAAGATAATAAATGGAATTGCGCGAAACAAGTCTACAATCTTTCCTAAAACAAAGTAAACCACTTGATTTTCAAGGATATCTCCTTTGCGTGTTACCACTAGGATCACACCAAATACAACACCAAACAACAACGATATAACACCTACAATACCTAGCATAATAAAGGTATCTATAATAGCTTGATAGAAATCTGGAAGTTTATCCATAATGTTTGGTATGAAATTGTTCAAAAATTCATTCATGCTTTTAACACCTCTACTTTCACATCATGTTTTTCTAAATACACGATTGCATCATCAATCGCTTTCTTTTCACCACTTAAGATAACTACCAAATCACCTAAAGGTGTACCAGAAATAATTTCCACATTTCCAAAGATGATATTCGTATCTACATGATAATCACGTGATATTTCTGAAATCAATGCTTTTGAAGTATTCACTGCATCATAATTCAACTTCACTAAGCGTTGACCTTCTTGGATAGAAGTTAATGCAGAATTATCTTCTATCATTTCATAGACACGAGAAATATTACTAGTGGATTCGATGAAGTTTTTAGTTACTTCCTTTTGAGGTTTACTAAATACGTTGAGGATATTCCCTTCTTCTACAACATATCCATTTTCCATAACCGCTACACGATCACATACTTCTTTTACTACTGCCATTTCATGAGTAATTAATACAATGGTAATGTTCAATTTTTCATTGACTGTTTTCAAAAGTTTTAAGATGCTTTTTGTTGTTTGTGGATCAAGGGCACTGGTAGCCTCATCACACAACAACACTTTAGGATCATTGGCCAACGCTCGCGCAATCGCGACACGCTGTTTTTGACCACCTGATAATTGAGAAGGATATGCATCTTTTTTATCCTGTAAATCTACAAGTTCCAATAAAGAAGCAATCTTCTTTTCTTGTTCTTGTTTACTAAGTTTACTTCCTTTGAATGGATATGCAATATTCTCTTCTACTGTACGAGAGCGCATAAGATTGAAATGTTGAAAAATCATTCCTATTTTCTTTCGCTCTTCTCTTAATGCTTTCTCTTTCATCTTTGTCAAGTCTAAACCATTCACAATCACATTTCCAGAAGTAGGTCGCTCTAATAAATTTATACAACGTACCAAAGTAGACTTACCCGCTCCACTAAATCCAATGATTCCAAAAATTTCACCATCTTGAATTTCTAATGAAACATCTTTTACCGCATGAATTTCGTTGTCTTTACCTTGAAATGTCTTTGTGATATTTTCTAATCGTATCATACAATTCCTCCTATACTATACAAAAAAGCTTCCATCCATAGGACGAAAGCTAACGTTCGTGTTACCACCTAAGTTTATCCACCTCTCACAAGATGAACCTCTTCAAGTACGCTTATTGCTAAGTTATACTCTATCGCTGTAACGAGCGAACACGTCATAATCTAAAATCTTCGATTATGCAACTCCAAGACCATTTTCCACAGATAGAATCTTTATTCTCTTTCACCAAATGAGAACTCTCTTTGAAAGTCTGTTCTGTGTACTCTTCTTTTCAATGTCATTTTGTTTATGTGTGTATATTACTTCATTTTTTAAAATTCGTCAACACATTTACTCTATTTTTTTTATTACTGAATCTTATATTTCAATTTGTATGTTTTTCCTTCGCTTTCATCATCGAAGTATTCCGTGTAGCTAAGCATGATTTTTTTTGCGGATGAAGAAATAATAAAAATCAATTTCCCTTTTACTTCTTCTTGCGGTTTTAAAGCATATTCATCTGGTAATTGATGCTCCGCACCAAAGTATTCTTCCGCTTCAAAAGGTCCTTCATCATCAAACGTAATCATAAAATCATCTTTGTACATGGCCAATATTTCATTTGTAATATTTTTAATACTCACATGCAAAATTAAAAATTGAGCACTTTCATCTACTACAAATCCTTTCATTTCTTTTCCTGCAAGTTCTATCTTTAATAACTTACAAGTAAAGAATATCGTTTGAAACTCATTTGTCATTGCCTGATTTGGACAATAATCTTGCGTAAGTAATACATTTAACTTATCCCTGTTCATTTGCATGATTTCCATAATCTTCACCTCTTTCAACATACTATATGATGAAGAGAGTGAAAACTGTCGGTTTTTGTCTTTAAACAAGCAAATTTGGATAAATACGCACGCCTTTATGGATGATTTGTGAGATACAGTTTTGATCTAACGAGTAGAAAAAAGAATGAATATCTTTTACAGATAGTAATATTATATTTGCACATTTCCCTATATCCAGTACACCTAAGTCTTCTCGTTTTAAAAATCTTGCTGGATTGATGGTAATCGCCTTTAATAATTCATAGGCATCGATATGATCTTTCATAGCTAACAGTTGCGCTGCCATCATTTGACTTTGTAAAGATACTTGTTCATGAGAACTACTGATACAAAAATTACATACTTGTAAATGTGAGGTCGTATTCATATGAGAAAGTGGTTGTACAACCGGATATGAGGTGTCCACTTCCACATCTTTTAGCACTTCATAATGATAGTTATGTAATAAATCTTTTCGAATAGCGTGTTTCATATGGATACACAATGTACCATTTTTCATATAGCGCATAAAATACTCATTTTGTTCAAGAAGACCCTTTTTTTCATTTTTTGACATACTACCATTCACTTCGATAAATGCAGGTACAGCAATATGATTTGTACCATCTAAGATGCGCGTATCTTTATCCACGAGATGTATAAAATCATGCGTACCTAGATCTATAATTTCATCGTGATGTATCGCAATAAAACCATGTTGAAATTGGATGTTTTTCTCTCCTTCTTCCTGCATGGTATATATGGTATGGATATGTTTGATTAGTAACGTTGCTTTTTTTTCCACCGGCATCTCCTTTGGTATCTACCCTCTATTATAAAGCAAAAACCACTGGAAAGGAAAGTGAAATATGTTATAATGAGGCATAGAAAGGGTGATCAAATGTTTGAGAAATTAAAGAAATGGTTATTAAAGGAAACTTTAACCCCGGAAATACTTCCCCCTGTCGTTGTGACAATCCACGGATATGGAAGAAGAAGAAAACATGAATATGATAACTTTGTCCTTTGGGGTCAAAAAGATGGCTTTGAGATCATTCAATTTGATATGTACGATTTGTTCGATGAAACAGATTGTGATTGGATGCATTGGGTCGCTAAAGCAAAGGAAGTACTGGATAGCTATAAACAAAGTGGTCGAGATATCTATCTCGTTGGTTTTTCCATGGGTGGCGTCATTGCCTCTTATTTGGCAAATGTAACACCTGTTAAAAAGCTTATTTTATTAGCTCCAGCTTTTCAATATATGAATATGGATATGATTACAGATGTAATTGTGAAATCCGCAACTTCTTTTATGACGAATGAGAAAAAGGATGAGGTTCCCATTCCTCGTGCATTTTATGGTGCCTTTACTGATTTGATAAAGAATCTCAAAAAATATATAAGTAGTGTGGAGTGTCCAGTATTATTACTTCATGGAGATCAAGATGAAGTCATATCCCCAAAAAGTTCACTTTATGCTTATGATAAAATTCCACACACACGTAAAAAACTTGTTTATTTACATGGAGGACACCATCGTTTGTTTATGGATGAAACAGTAAACTGGGAATGTTATCAAATCATGAAGCTGTTTATGGAAGATAAGATTTTAAGTGAAGATGAAATACCACTTGCTCCAGACATTATGGAAGAACTATTATTAAAGTATAAAAGCCTACACCAAAGCGATACAAATCACGAAGAGACAAAAAAAGAAATCGTCTGATTTCTTTTTCTTTCAGCTATTTTTTCGCGATATTTCTTTGGTAGAACTTTTCGTATACATCTACAAAGAAATTGCTTTTCCCACTTTTCATATAGCGTACAATGAAGAGCGTTAACAACAATCCTGCCACCGTAGCACATAGCATATCTGTAATAGAATCATGTACCCCTTGCGTTCTATGATTGATACAATCGTTATTAAAGAAGATTAACATTGCATATTCATAAAACTCCCAAATAAGCGCAATTGCCATATTCCCTGCGTTGATAAAAATTAAGAATATCCAACGATCTGATTTCGTAGGTAATTCATTGCTCTTACGAATATAGAAAAACACGATTACCACAAGCGTTAATAAGAATATACCACTACAAAAATGTAATACTTTATCAAATCCCGTATACGAATACCAATGGAAACTACTTCCTATCAATGAGGCAAAATATACAAAGATGGTTGAGATAATATAAATCTCATACACTGGTTTAAACTTCAACAGTTTAAACCCAACGGGTACAATAAGTGGCGTTAAGATTGCCACAAACGCCATACCCAAAGCTACATAATCTTTGATGATGAAATTATGTAGTAAGGCATACACAAGCGTTACAAGATATACAAATACGCATACATAAAAGATATTCTTTAATCGTTTTTCATGTTTTGTATCGGTATTAGACATGCTTTACATCCTCCAGCATTTTCAATTTTAAGTCTAAAAGTTTCTTACTTAAATCCACATAATACGTTTGTGGATATTCAAAACGCAATACTTCATCCCAAATATGAGAAAAAGCTTCTTTGCTATGTTCTCGAATTTGATGTAAATTTGGTACATCATAGACAAGTTTTCCATCCACAAAAATAGGAACTAAAAGATTTTCAATACGATAACTTCCAGCTGGTATCGTTTTATTTTTCCAACTATTGGTTTGATGATAAATTGTTAAATCTTTTTGTACATCCATTTCTTCACCATGAATGGTCATGATATCACCAATAGCTTTCCCGCTTTCTTCATCATATATACGATAAAGGTCCTTATATCCAGGATTGGTTACTTTTTCAACATTCTCACTCACTTTGATTTTAGGAATCATAGTGTCACCTTCGAAGATAGAACTCATCTTATAAACTCCACCAAACACTGGTGTAGATTTACTACATACTAGATTTTCGCCTACCCCCATACTATTGATTTGAGCTCCTTGTGAAATCAAAGATTGAATTAAATATTCATCTAAACTATTTGATACAACGATATTACAGTCTTGCATTCCTGCTTGATCTAATGCTTTACGAATTTTCTTTGACAAGTATGCCATATCTCCACTATCAATACGAACGCCTTGTAAACGATGTCCATTTGGTTCTAGATATTCTTTCGCAACACGTATTGCATTTACAAGTCCGCTCTTTAACGTATTATACGTATCCAACAATACCGTACAGCTATCTGGATATGTTTTTGCATAAGCTAAGAAAGCATCATATTCATTATCGAATGATTGTACAAAAGAATGTGCCATGGTACCTAGTACTGGCATATCAAATTTTTCGCCTGCATAAGTTGTTGCGGTTCCTGCTACACCACCAATATAGGCTGCTCTAGCACCATAATTAGCCGCATCAAAATTATGTGCACGACGTGCTCCAAACTCCATAATGGCTCTACCATCTGCAGCCTTCACGATTCTACGTGCTTTTGTCGCAATCAATGTTTGATGATTGATACACAACAACATCGCGGTTTCTAATAACTGCGCATCAATAATTTTCGCTTTTACACGGATTAATGGTTCATACGGAAACACAGGTGTTCCCTCTTTCACTGCATATACATCTCCCGTAAAAATAAAATGACGCAAGTACTCTAAAAATTCCTCAGAAAACTTATTTAGCGAACGAAGATACGCAATATCTTCATCATTAAAATGCAATTTTTGAATATATCCAATCACTTCTTCTAAACCAGCAAATACCGCAAATCCACCTTCATCTGGATTTTTACGATAAAACAGATCAAACGTCACTATTTTATCAATATTTCCAGAATTGAAATAACATTGACTCATAGTGAGTTCATAGAAATCCATAACTAAACTTAAATTACGCTCATCACGAAAGTCGAACTTTTCATCATAATTCTTCATTATGCATCCCTTCTTTCTATATGGGAAACAACCTTAATTCCATTACTAGCCATATTCGCAATACTAAATTCATTATTCATAATCGCATCATGAACCCCATCGATATGGAAGGTATCCACACAATCAATAGGAATGATGATACGTTTTTCTTCTTCGTTATGCTCATTCAACCAAGAATTCAAACATAGTGCAAATTGTAAAATACAAATATCACTACAACACCCTGTAATTACAATATCTCGATAATCAAAAATTCTTGTCTCTAGGAATTCTTGAAAATCTGGACATGTAAAGGTATTCGTACTATTTTTACTCATCTCTTCATAAACATAAGGTTGTAGTTCTTCAATTACTTCACTTTCTGAAGTACCACTGATACAATGTGCTGGATAAGAAATAAACTCTCTTGTCTTTTCAGGATGTGAATCTTTGATAAAGATCACACGATGTTCATTTTCACGAATGATATCAATGATAGGTTCACATATATCACCTATTTTTTCATCATGAAGTGCTCCCTCTTTTACAAACCCATTGACCATATCCACAACAAAAATAATGGGTTTATGAAGATCTTCCATCATCATTTCCGGATAAGATTCTATAAAATTCTTATGTACTCTAGCCATTTGAATTCTCCTTTTGTTTATTTATACTTATCTATTATAGCTTTTTTTTCATCCTTTTTAAACAAAAAGTAACGATTTTCTCGTTACTCTTTACTTATAAAATTGCATATACCCACATTCTTCAGGTAAATCCATCAAAATACCTTCATGGTTACGTATGATTTTCCAAACAACCATCAAGTCCCCTCCAGCACCAATGACATTCAAGATACTAAAGAGCAACAACACTACACTTGCTTCCATCATAGCAACCACGAAAAAGCCAATACCCAAAACTAGAAATGGCATAAGTCCACCTAACAAATAAACCTTCCAATGCAGTGGTTCTAGACAAGAACAATACGGTGTTAGATATTTCCACATGACTCCAAATTGAATAGATTTCCATTTCCTCTTACAAAAGGAGCCCCATGTCAATCCATGAAGTGCTTCATGTACAACCAACAATATTAAATCTGCACAAATGAAATACAAAAACGGAGTAAATGGATCATCGATATCAAAATGAAATTCTATACCATCCTGCACTTTCATATAGATCCCAACCATCAAGATTGTAGCTACGATTCCTATAAAGATTGCTACGACATTTGCTTTTATGATTCCGATGCATACTTTTCTACTCTGATATCCTTCTTCTTCCATTTTTTGTTGCATACGTTCAAAATTTGCTTTGCGCTCAATAAGTGCCTTTTTCCCCATTTTCATATTACGTATTTTGTGAGCATTTTGCTGCATCAATTGCCAATACAATCATTAAACAACGCAAAATGTCTTCCTCCTCTTTGATATCTAACACATACGTATCTGCAAAGTGAAAGATTTCTTGCGTTACAAACATAATGTGTCCACGTGTTGGACTACTTACTTCATAATTGCACTCCCACATATTCCCATTCACTTCCCAATCGTTGCATGTGAGATGAAACTTAGGACGTAGAAACGTCAGTTCTTTTTGAATCATACCAACTTCTACCCCATGTTCAATTAAATGAAACTTCGGAAGCCATGTCATCACATGTTCACTAACTTCTCCCACCTCTTCACCATCTGGTGTATAAATAAGCAGTTTATGTCCCCATGCTAATTTTCCTTTTACTATGAACATAACCTCATCATGTTCATTATAAATATCATAACTGTCCAGCCAACTAAACACTCTTTGTTTAAATAATAATTTCATATCCCGATTGTATCCTCCCATTTCTAATATGCTAGCATTATATCATACTAGTACTAAAGAAAATAGTTGGAAGATAACAAATGAGGTAATGTATGGTAGAAGAATCATTGTGATGATCGATAGACACATCAGCTTCCATCCATACTCATGATAAAGCGCTTGCAACGTCATTACACAAGGAATACTTAATAAGACATACACCATAAAACTAAAGGCTCTAAGCTTTGCTAAGGGATCACTCCACAGTGATTGATATATCTTTGGTTGTGTTTCTTTTTTCTCTTTTTCCACAAGGAAAGGTAAGGTGCTTTCTTTAAGTGCATCTACACTATGATGAACGATATCTTGTAGATCTTGTATAGGCTCAATCTTTGTGGATTTTTCATCTGTATGATTTAGCACTTGTTCAAAATAGCCTACAATCGTTTCTTTTGCGATAATTCCCCCTGGTAAAGAAGCAACACTTTCCCATCGAGTTCCAAATCCGAGTGGTTCAAAAATCGGTTGTACAAATTTACTCGCTTGCGCAATATAACTTTCATTGATATTCCCTGTTGGAAAATACGTAAGTCCCCATAGTACAATCATTGCCCATAATACAATGCCTGTTGCCTTATGTATATAGGCTTTTACTTCTTCTCTTACTTTATGAAATACTACTTTCAAGGAAGGCATACGATACGGAGGTAATTCTTGTACATACATTGCATCATCTTTCATAAAGGTCGTTTTTGAAAATAACAACGCAAACAACAATGCCATAAAGATACCAATCCCATATACGCTCAATATCATAAGCCCTGCTTGATTTGCGAAGAATGCAGAGGCAAATAATACATAGACAGGCAAACGTGCTCCACAAGACATAAAAGGGATTAAGATGGCGGTTAATCTTTTTTGTTTTTGATTATCTAAGGTTCTTGTCGCATAAATAGCAGGTACATTACATCCAAAGCCCAACAATAATGCCACAAAACTTTTACCACTCAAATGAAAGGTTCGCATCAATCGATCTAACAAAAAAGAAATACGTGCCATATATCCACTTTCTTCTAACACTGACATCATAAAATATAAAAGAGCCATCACAGGCACAAATACAAGAACACCCCCAACTCCCGCCAATACCCCATCCACCATAAGATGCTGAAACACTTCAGGAGCCCACTTCAAAGCAAAACTTACATAACGAACTCCTACATCATTTATCACGTAGTCAATCATATCATTAAACGGTGCACTCATTTTAAACACAACGTATAAGACAACAGAAAAGATAAGAAAGAAAAAAGGAAGACCAAAGAAACGATGCAATAATAACTGGTCTAGTCTACGGGTCATTTCATAGCGAGCATCAGGATTCATATCCACATAAGCCATTAGGGAATCAATGGTATGATACCGATGTAGTGCAATACGCTCAGATGTAAGATCAGATTTAAGTTTCGACAAGTGTTCCATATTCATATGCCAGTTGCTAAGTTGTCTTGTATAAGTTTTATTATCTTGTAAATAGTTCCACGTCAAATGATGGAGTTGGGATTTATCTACTTGGCTATATAAGGGGATGTGTTGTTCTATATAATTGTATACTTGTACATAGATTGTTTCATCTTCTTCTGCTAGTAAAGGGTGATAAAATACTTCCTTTTGCACATTGCGAATAATGGCATTTTTCACAATGGTATACGCAGCTTTATCAAAAGCACTATAGGGAAGTATTTCAATTTGTAAACGACGTGATAGTTTTTGAATATCTAATGCAATATGAAACTTTTCTACTTCATCCATAAAATTAAAAATCATAAGCATAGGGATTTGCAATTCCCTTAAAAACAGCGATAGCAAAAGATTGCTAGAAAGACTTGTCGCATCTAAAATATTCACAATCAAATCTACTTTTTCATTACGTAAGAAAGATGATGTAATATCTTCCTCATTCGCACTTTCTTCTAGACTATGCGTACCAGGTAAATCTATGAGGTGATATTCATTCCCTTCCCAAGTAACTAGTGCTTCTTTTTTTTCCACGGTTACGCCTGGCCAATTCCCTACTTTAAAATCTGCATTGGATAATGCATTGATCCAAGCGCTCTTCCCTACATTTGGATTACCAACAAATGCAACTGTATACTTCATACGATTTCCTCCACTTGTATCTTATGAGTGTCCTCATTACGCAAGACAATGTAGATATGGTTCACACGATAGAGAACTGGATCATGAAAAGGAGCACTTTGTATCTTTTCTATCACACAACCTGGATATATTCCTAAATAGTACATTCGCTTTCTTTTGTCTTCTTCCAAATGTACATAACAAACACGAACTTTCTGTTGTGGCTTTATTTCATTTAACATCATACGATCACCTATCCATATTTTATAGATACGCGAAGAAAAACATCGTCGCAAAAGTACGATAAGAAATCGTTCTTTTTCTCTAGAAGAGGCATATATATGAATATGAAAATGATTGTTCTTACATTTGTTTTCATAACATTTTCATAAAATATGAAAAAAATTGATTTTTTTGTTTTCATTTTGAATAATTGCGTTTATAATATATATGGCTAATAGGAGGAAAATTATATGGCTAAATTAGATTATGTTAAAGAAGCTGTCGTAAAACGCAACCCGAATGACAAAGAGTTCATCCAGGCCGTTGATGAAGTTATGCTTTCCCTAGAGAAAGTGGCAGAAAAGCATCCAGAATATATCGAAAAAGGTGTGTTTGAAAGAATTGTTGAACCAGAACGCCAAATTATCTTCCGTGTACCCTGGGTAGATGACAATGGAAAATTGCAGGTGAATCGCGGATATCGTGTGGAATTCAACTCAGCGATTGGACCATATAAAGGTGGTCTTCGTTTTCATCCAAGTGTCACTATCAGTATTATTAAATTCTTAGGTTTTGAACAAATATTTAAAAATTCATTAACTGGTCTTGCCATGGGAGGCGGAAAAGGTGGTAGTGATTTCGACCCTAAAGGTAAGAGTGATGCTGAAGTAATGAGATTTTGTCAAAGTTTCATGACAGAGTTATGCAAATATATTGGACCTAATACCGATGTACCAGCAGGTGATATTGGTGTAGGTGGACGTGAAATTGGATATATGTTTGGTCAATACAAACGTATCCGTAATGAATTTACTGGTGTATTAACTGGTAAAGGATTAAACTGGGGTGGTTCTTTAGCTAGAACACAAGCTACTGGTTATGGTCTATGTTATTTCACAAATGCTATGTTGAAGAGCAAACAAACTTCTTTCGAAGGAAAGAAAGTTGTTATTAGTGGTAGTGGAAACGTTGCGATCTACGCTGCAGAAAAAACTATGCAATTGGGTGGTAAAGTAATTGCAATGAGTGATTCTAGTGGATATATCGTAGATGAAAACGGAATTAACCTTGATGTAATGAAAGAAATCAAGGAAGTAAAACGAGGACGTATCAATGAATACTGTGAACAAGTTCCAGGTTCCCAATTCCATCCAGCAGAAAGCATTTGGAATACTCCTTGTGACATTGCCCTTCCTTGTGCTACACAAAATGAATTGAGTGGAGAAGATGCAAAAACACTTGTGAAGAATGGTGTAATCGCTGTTTGTGAAGGCGCAAACATGCCAACAACTCCAGAAGCAATCGAAGTGTTACAAGCAAATAACATCTTATATGCTCCAGGTAAAGCTAGCAATGCAGGTGGTGTTGCGACTTCTGGACTTGAAATGTCTCAAAACTCTTTACGTTTAGCTTGGACATTTGAAGAAGTAGATGCGAAATTAAAAGATATCATGGAAAATATCTTTAAGACCGTAGATGAAACTGCGAAGGAATATGGTATGCCAGATAACTATATGGCTGGTGCTAATATTGCAGGATTCATTAAAGTTGCGGATTCTATGATCGATCAAGGGATTGTATAAACCCTTTATCAAACTTAATGAAAATGAGGATGACTTATCTTATGATAAGCATCCTTTTTTCTTACTAAAAGAAAAAATCACTTCTTCATAAACAACGAATTCGTTATGTACTCAAAGTGATTATATACTTCCTATTCTTTTTTTATACAGCTTCATCCGTTTCCATATGACGCTTGATAATAGAACTGATCAAATCTGCCGCAAGTTGTGGATCATCGTTACAAACGATATATTTATAATTGTTCATCATTTTCATTTCTTTGTCCGCTTTTGCTAAACGTTGTTGAACAACTTCTTCAGGTTCACTTCTTCTTCCACGAATTCTACTTTCAAGTTCTTCCATGCTTGGTGGAATGATAAAGATACTCACTGCTTCAGGACATTTTTCACGTACCTGAGTAGCTCCTTGTACTTCAATCTCTAACAACACATTCTTTCCTTCATTGCGTAGTTTTTCTACCTGGGACATTGGCGTACCATAATAGTTCCCAACAAACTCAGCCCATTCCAATAATTCACCTTTCGTGATTGCATCTTCAAACTTCTCTTTTGTAGTAAAGATGTAATCTACCCCATCTCTTTCTCCTGCGCGAGGTGATCTTGTGGTCATGGAAATAGAATATGCCAATTTTAATGATTCATCTTTGATAAAATACTCTCTTACAGTTCCCTTGCCAACTCCACTAGGACCACTGATAATGATCAATAAACCTTTTTTCATAAGAACACCTCTCTTTTCTATTATATTTATTTTACTAGTGAAAATATGGGTTGTCAAACAACTTTTTCATGTTTCTAAAAACAAGTGTGTTATAATAGGAACATTGAGGTGAGAAAATGGCATTAGATGGTTTACTCTTATACCAATTAAACAAAGAAATTAACACTTCTATTCCAGCAAAATTATTAAAGATTCAACAGATTTCAGATACTGAATTGTTGTTTCAACTACGTACTGCAAATGGAAACAAGAAACTGATGATTTCTTTACATAGTGTATATAATCGTATCAACTTAACAAATGAATCTTATACCACTCTGGAAACTCCGGGGAATTTTGTAATGTTACTTAGAAAGCAAATAGATGGTGGTATTATTCGTTCTATGCAACAAATCGGGTATGATCGTATTTTGCATATGATTATAGAAGCACGTAATGAAATGGGGGATATTCATGAGAAGCATTTGTATATTGAACTTATGGGAAAATATGCCAACGTGATACTTGTGGATGAAGATGGAAGAATTGTAGATGCACTAAAACGAATTCCTCCATTTGAAAACAACAAACGTACGATTCACCCTGGAGCTGTATTTCAATTGCCACAGCCACATAGTGGAAAACAAGACCCTTTTCATTATACAAGCATTGATATAGATGAATCTTTCACAAAACAATTCCATGGTTTCTCTCCTTTATTATCAAAAGAGATGCAATATCGTATACAACATGGAGAATCCTTTGATGATGTGATGAAACAAATCGATGAATCAACACAACTTTACATAAGTGATGTTGAGGATACTATGTATTTTCACAGCATTCCATTAACACATTTAGAAAAAGAAACAAGAGCCTACCCTCTTATGAAAGGAATGGATATCTTGTTTTATCACAAAGAAGAAAAAGTACGAATCAAACAACAAAGTGGTGATTTATTTAAAGCAGTTCGTAAAGAACTTCATAAAAATAAGTCGAAATTACCAAAGTTAAATCAATCCTTAGAAGAAGCAATGGATTGTGATAAATATCGAGAATATGGGGATTTATTATTTGCCTATATGCATACGATTGAAAAAGCTTCTAGTATTGTACTTCCTTCTTTTGAAACAGGAGAAGATATTAAAATTCCAATTGATGTTCGTTATGATATCAAATACAATGCAAATCGTTATTATCAAAAGTATCATAAATCCAAACGTGCACAAAGCATCCTAGAGGAACAAATCGAATTATGTTTACAGGAAATTGAATACTTTGAATCTATGGAGCTTCAGTTAGAACAAGCCAGTGTACAAGATGCTATGGAAATACGTGAAGAACTTGCAAAGCAACGTTATATTAAAGCAGTTACTAGTAAGATACGTAAAAAGAAGAAACAAGAACTCCCTCATTATGAGACATTTCAATTTGAGGATATAAAAGTATATGTTGGTAAAAATAATTTACAAAATGATTATGTTACTTGGAAAATCGGTCGCAAAAATGATACCTGGTTACATGTGAAGGACTTACATGGCAGTCATGTGATTATCACTTGTGAAAACCCTGATGAAGCATTGTTGCGTAATGCGGCAATGTTAGCCGTGTGGTATTCCCAAGGAAGACAATCTTCAAGCGTGCCTGTTAATTATTGCCTTGTAAAGCAATTAAAAAAGATACCTGGCAACAAAGGTAGCTTAGTATCTCTTTCAAATTATAAAACGATTTATATTGACCCAGATGCATCAACGATTCAAAAGCTCATTGATGAACATCTCGTACAGTAAGACTCTTTGAGTCTTTTTTTATAGCTTTTGTAGCTTCTCCCAAACTTCATCCAGGATTGGTATTCCATTTTCTTCATTATCTCTTCGTGTACATAATTCCAATTCCCCTGGATAGTAAATGCGATTAAAACCTTCCGCAACATCTTTGTTTGCGATATCTACAAGTATTTTATCCGCAATTGCATCTATTTCCTGTGCACTACTTGCTTTCATTGGATCTATCGCAATCATAATTTGTGATAGACCAACTTCTTTTCCAAAACCACCGATATCCGATACGCTATTGGCGGCAGTTAGCATCGTCCCAATGACATCCAACAACACGGAAATTCCACTCCCCTTCCAATAACCCATTGGAAGTACACGTTTACTTTCATATACCGCACCTGCATCTTGTGTTATATTTCCTTGTTTATCATATCCACCAGGTACTGGTAATGGCGTATTTTTCATTCGATATTCTTCTAATTTTCCATAGGAAAATTGGGAAACCGCACAATCTACAACCACATGTGCTCCATTGCTTCTAGGAGCCGCAAAGACAAAGGGATTATTTCCTATGCAAGCATCTTTTCCTCCCCAAATAGGCATATTTGGTTTGGTATTAGACCAACAAATACCAATACATCCAGCATCCGCTGCTTGCCAACCATACGTTCCTCCACGCATCCAGTGATTATTATTTCCTAAAGCAACTAACCCTATACCATGTTCCTTTGCAAGTTCACATGCTCTACTCATTGCTAGACGAGCATTTAATAAACCAAGTCCTCGATGTCCATCCCAACGCTCCCATGCCCCTAATTGCATTTCACACGTCGCAAGTGCCGTTGGATCAATCTCTTTAGAATCAAGAAGTCCCATGACCTTTGGGAAACGATTACACCCATGGCTATAAATTCCATCTAGACTATTTTGTGTAAATACTTCCGCAGCCTCTCCTGCATAGAACTCATTAAATCCTCGTTTCATTAAATTCTTCTTGAAAATCTCCTTTAACTCCTCTCGTTGTATTCTCATATACATCCTCCTCTTTTCTATACTTTCATTATAGTCCTCCCCTTTTTTAACACAATGGCTTCCAACACAAAAGTTCTTCTTCTCGCTTGTTCCAAAGGACATAAAAAAAGAAGCGCATAGACGCTTCTATAATAAGATGATATGATGTTTCTCACATTCTTCAACCATATCGTCTCCCCATTGGGAAACTTGTACTTCTCCAATATGTGCTTTGTTCAATAGAATCAAACAAATACGAGATTGCCCAATTCCACCTCCCATAGTAAGAGGCAATTCGTTATTTAACAACATCTTATGGAACGCATAATGTCTACGTTCTTCACACCCTGCTTTTTTCAATTGTTCCTCTAAGGCTTTCGCATCTACACGAATCCCCATAGAACTGATTTCAACGACTGTATCCAATACAGGATAATACAATAAAATATCTCCATTTAAAGACCAATCATCATAATCAGGTGCACGACCATCGTGCTTGATACCACTTTTTAAGGTATCCCCGATCTGCATTAAGAACACTGTTTTATGTTCTTTTACAATTTCGTATTCTCTTTGTTTTGGTGTAAGATCTGGATATTTATCTTCCAATTCTTGTGCCGTGATAAAGAATACATCTTCATGAATAAATGGTTCTAAGTTCTCATAAATAATATCGAGTTCTTTTTCTGTTTCTTTTAAAGCTTTCATAATATTACGAACCGTCATTTTTAAGAAATCAACAGTTCGATTCTTCTCA
This sequence comes from Amedibacillus sp. YH-ame10, assembly GCF_053848885.1. NCBI lineage: Bacteria > Bacillati > Bacillota > Erysipelotrichia > Erysipelotrichales > Erysipelotrichaceae > Amedibacillus > Amedibacillus sp. YH-ame10. The sequence goes on along the minus strand of NZ_JBSPFA010000021.1, from coordinate 1,165 downwards.
TCAATAATCTTTTCCCAGTCCCACTGGTCAACATAACAAGAATGTAAATTGTCTAAATCTTCATCGCGACGAATCGCATTCATATCTGTATATATACCTTTTCCAACATTTAAGTTGTAACGTTTTAAAGCCATTCGTTTCCATTTTGCGAGTGAATGGACGATTTGATAATCACCATTACCGATTTCTTTAATATCGAATGAAACTGGACGTTCAATACCATTTAAATCATCATTGAGTCCACTTTCCTTACTTACATACAGAGGTGCAGATATACGCATTAGATTCAAATGATGCGCCAATCTTCTTTCAAATAAATCTTTCACATATTTAATGGCAACTTCTGTTGATATAATATCCAGTTTATTCTCATAATACTTTGGAATCATCAAGTCTTTTACAGCCATAGGAACCCCTCCTTTGTCATAATGGTTATATTATACATGATTTACCATATAAAATATATCCCTTTTTTCAAAATTTTTCAATTTTCTTTCAAATACTATCATTTTATGATGTAACACCCTCAAATATTATTTATATTTACGAAAAATATAATGATCTTCTAAACTTTCTCTTTGAAATCCATTGTGTATAAGTACCTGAGAAGAAGGTTCATTCTTCTTATCAACACGTGCAAATATACATAGAATAGACAGGCATTTAAAAGCCTCTATACAAAGTTGCCTTACCCCTTCTTGCATAATGCCTTGATTCCAATAATTCACATCCAACCAGTACGATAATTCTCCACATTCACTACTCTTTTTTTCACACTCCAAAAATCCACATACCACACCATCACACTCCAACGCACGAAATAGAAAACGTGTAGGATCTGCACATTGATAAAACTGAATTGTCGACATTGCGTGCAAAAAGGTATCTGGATATAAATAACGCCAAATTCTCTTTCTTAAATAATATGGATGCATCGACATTTGATACAATGCGAGTGCATCTTCCTCTTGCCAAGTTCTAACTTTAATTTGCATATCATCACCTACTTTACATAGTATGATGTATCCCTTCATCGGTTATACAAAAGAAAAGAGGCTGTAACGAAATAGACACATTTGGAAATTCAGATGATGCCTAGGAGGTTACGACCTCTTTTTTTCATATATATGAGTCATATAGGTTAAAATAAGCTCATTAAGCTTAA